>JAUVZM010000010.1 GCA_030602615.1 bacterium | reverse complement strand
GCCCGCCGAGATTTAGGGGCGGGCCAAGCATCTTTACAGCATCTACCAGAATATGGAGCAGCAGCAGATCGACTTTGGCCAGATTGCGGATCTGACAGTACTACGGGTAATTACAGTTACGGTTGACCATTGCTACGCTGCCCTGGGCGTGGTGCATTCACTGTGGATACCGGTGGCGGGGATGTTTGCTGACCATATTGCGACACCTAAATCCAATAAATATCGGTCGCTGCATACGAAGGTCTTCGGGCCGGACAAGCAGCCGATGGAGATTCAGATCCGCACCGAGCAGATGCACCAGCAAGCTGAGTACGGCGTAGCTGCGCACTGGCGGTACAAAGAAGAAGACAGTGACCCCCAGCTTGATGAGCAGATCTCCTGGCTGCGTCACATGCTGGACCTGGAGACCGACCTGGAAGAGAGCCATGAGTTTCTGGAGCTTTTGGAGCTTGACCTGTTTCAGGATCAGGTGTTTGTCTTTACCCCCGACGGCGATGTAGTTGACCTGCCCGGTGGCGCAGGGCCGATTGACTTTGCTTACCGGATTCATACCCAAGTGGGCGACCACTGCAGCGGGGCCCGCGTCAACGGTCGAATGGTGCCGCTGGACTACAGTTTCCAGAATGGCGATATTGTCGAGATCATCACCTCGTCCAGTGCTCAACCCAGTCGCGATTGGCTACGCATAATCAAAAGCAGCCGGGCCAAGGCCAAGGTTCGCAAGTTCCTGCGCCTGCAGACTGAAGAGGAGAATATCCGCAACGGCCGCCAGCGGCTAGCGGAGGTGTTCGCGAAGAGCAGGGAGTTGGCCAGCAAGACACTTGACGAAAAGCTGCTGGCGCCAATTGCCGAACATCTCAATTACCCCGATGTTGACAGCCTGCTGGCAGCGATCGGCTACGGAGAAGTCGGGCCCGGCACGGTTGTTGACCATCTTATCGAGGGGCTTGACCGGCGCCCGCGAACACTGACCGAAGAGGTTGAGCTGAGTCTGCCGGAGACACCTGCTGCGCCATCCGCCGATGAGACAATGCTGGTTTCGGTCGAAGGGATCCGCGGCCTGGAGTGCCGCCTGGCGCAGTGCTGCAATCCTCTGCCCGGTGACGAGATTACTGGCTATGTTACTCGCGGGTCGGGGATCAGCGTGCATCGTACGGCCTGTAAGAATCTACAGTATCTGCAAGCGAAAGATCCTGAGCGGCTGGTCAGCCTTGATTGGGCGACCAGCGACAGCGAGGCCCGCTTCCGCACCCGCCTGGAAATCCTCGCATCTGATCGAGTCGGCCTGTTATCGCACATAACGGCTATTGTCAGCGACTGCGATATCAACATCGTCGCCGCCCAGGCCAACGCTGAAGGCCGCGAGCTCGCCCGCCTGCTACTCACCCTCGATATCGCCAGCCGCCGGGACCTGGACCGTCTGATTGACCGCCTCAAGAAGTTGATTGATGTGATCAGCGTCCGCCAGGTACCACCCGCCGAAGAAGACCCTGACTAGCCCTGTGCCCCGCGGCAAGCCACTTCAGCTTTCCCGGAATCTAATGCAACTTTTTCCGGCTTTGTCGCTCTAAACTCTAAGATGTGCCCGGGTGGTCGGGCGGTGAGGAAGCCTGGAAAGACTCCCAGATTTTAGGTTCGGAGGCATCGTTGGTGCAGGTTCCCCTGATGGATCTGAAAGCCGAGTACGTAGCGCTCAAGCCTCAGATGACCGAAGCAATTGATGAAGCCCTCAGCTCAATGCAGCTCGTTCTGGGACCGAATGTGCAGCGGCTGGAGCAGCAATGGGCTGAACTGGTGGGGGTCGAACATGCCATTGGCGTGGGCAGCGGCACTGACGCGCTGATCATTGCGCTTAGAGCACTGGGCATCGCTCCCGGTGATGAAGTCATCACAGTCGGCTGGACATTTATCGCCACCATTGAAGCCATCATTCTGGTCGGAGCGCAGCCGGTTGTTGTAGACATCGAGCTTGACTACTACTGCCTCAATCCCGAATTGCTGGAGGAGGCAATTACTACTCGTACGCGGGCGATAATACCTGTTCATGTGTACGGCCATCCCGCGGATATGGCCGCTATCAATGACGTCGCCGACGAGCATAACTTGCAGGTGATTGAAGACTGCGCCCAGGCCCACCTGGCCAGGTATGGGGGAGAGGCTGTCGGCAGCCTGGGCGACTGTGGCATCTTCAGCTTCTATATGAGCAAGAACCTGAGCGGCTACGGCGAGGGGGGAATCATTACCACTGGCGACGACAAGCTGGCCGAGCAGATTCGACTACTCCGCAATCACGGCTATACATCCAGGTACGAGCACGAAATAATCGGCTACAACAGTCGTCTGGACGAAATCCAGGCGGCTATTCTTAATGTTAAGCTAGAAAGGCTTGAGTGGGGCAATCAGCGGCGGCGGGAGTTAGCTGCAATATATGATAAGGCGCTGGCCGACCTGCCCATCATCACACCGGCGGTCGCCGCGCCGGCCGAGCACGTCTATCACCTCTACACGATCCGTACGCCCGAGCGAGATTCGCTATCTACTCATCTTGAACAGAACGATATCAGCTTTGCCACCCACTACCGTTCGCCTGCCCACCTCCAGCCGGCCTGCCGCCCCTACGGTCTACACCTTGCCGAGCTTCCAGTCACCCAGCAGGCTGCCGAGGAAGTCCTCCAGTTGCCCATCCATCCCTACCTGTCCGATGAGCAGATTGAGTACGTGGCCGAGACGGTGCGGGGCTTCTTTGCCTGAGCACTGCTACTGTCTCGGTAGGAGCGACATTCCTGTCGCGACTTGCCTCGGGGGCGCAGACGTGATGCCCGCGCAAACCGTCGGGGCAGGAATGCCCCTCCTACCACTGTGATAGGCCATCTCGGGATGGTCGGGTAACAGTCGCTAGGGGCTACCGTCCTGGCAGGTGTTTGTATGAGGGAAGCTGGCGTCGCCGGTTAGCGGATTACGTTCAGCGTACGCAAAGCCCGGGCGGTGGTGCCGTTGGTGGCGTTGGCCTCGATCTGGATCAGGTATCGGCCACTGGGCACGCTGCTGCCAGTGTTAGCGCGGCCATCCCACAGCACCACATTCTGACCGGCAGCATGGGCCTGATCGCTCTCCAGGATGCGGATAGTGCGGCCAGCGATATTCATTACTCTAATGCCGCACTGGGCTGGCCGGGAGAGGGTGAAGACCAGCTCGCCGCCGCCCCGAGTAGGTAGTGCGGCGACGGAAGTCAGCGTCACCGGTTGGCTGCTGGTTGGCGTTACCGACAGGCGGAAGTGTCGGCTGCCCGCCTCCTGGGCATTGAAGACATATCGCGGCCGCAGGCGCAGGTTGACGGTCCCTCCTCCATCAAGATCCTGCAATGTGGCCTCATACTCGCGCGGCAGCTCATTGAGGGTCGGCCAGGTCAGGCTTATTTCGCTGTCGGAATGAGGCCACGTAACTACCACGTCCCACTTGTACTCGGAGGCAGCCTGAGTCGCGAAGCTGGCGGCCAGGCGGCGGTCGCTGTCCCCGTCGAGCAGGTATAGATCCACCGAGGTGGCCACGGCCGGCGGATTGTCCACCTTGCTGACCACCGCCGCCGGTCGCAGGCCACAGAAATTGTCGGTATCGCGGCTGGTACTGCTGGCGGCTACCAACTGCAGCGACCATCCGTCATCCCCGGCTGACGACTGGTCGGCCTGGATAGTCGCAGCGGAAGTACCAGTGGGTTGGGCAATGGCAAGCGTACAAGTCTGATAGGCCCGCAGCCAGAAGCCGCTCCACGGGGCGATCTGGCGTTGGCCGATGCTGTCGGCGCTGATCATCTTGTAGCTGTGATCCTCGACATCATAAATCCAGGCAACAGCACACAGGATGCCCAGACGGTGGGCACTGAGCATATCATAGGTGCCATCCTGGAAGACCGTGGCCGCACCAAAGTCGGTCGGGCCGAAGAACGGATTGCCCAGCAGGTGCCAGCCGGGCTCAAGCGGCACCTCAAAATCGCCAGATGGTGCCGAAGTGCCTTCAGGGGTGACGGTAACGGGATAGGGGAGGTCAACCCAGAAGCCACGGGCCAGATCGAGCTGGAGGATCGGT
The DNA here is from genome assembly GCA_030602615.1 of bacterium. GTDB lineage: Bacteria > Armatimonadota > Zipacnadia > Zipacnadales > Zipacnadaceae > JALGTD01. Next base: position 52,310 of record JAUVZM010000010.1, on the reverse strand, counting down.
GGCAAAGGGTCGCCCGTATAGATGACATAGTCCCCAGCCACACGATCATAGCGAGCGTAGCGATCCAGCAGGTCGCCGGGAGGGATATCAAACAGGGTGGCGGGGTGTTGGTCGGGTGGTATCGCCGGCGTTGAAAGCAGTTGCAGCCCCGCATCAAAGGGCATTTCGTCATTGGGATAAGACTGGACCGGGCCAGCGGTTTCTACAAGCTGGTTTTCGTTGCCGACGTCATCGGTGGCGGTGATAGCGTAGTAGTAATCTGCGCCGTCCACCACGCTGGTATCGGTCCAGGCGCTGGTGGCAGGATTGGTGAAGGTGGTAAGTGGCGTGCGTCCCTCCACAGTGTTGAAGTTGTGGTTTGATCGGTACAGGCTGTAGAAGTCGAAGTCGGCGGGCGGACTGTACGTCCACTCCAGTTCGATGGCCCCCCCGGAATCACTGGGCCGGTCGCGGGCGGTCAGAGTGGTGATCTGGGGCGGGGCCAGATCGTTGAGGGATTGGGCTGGCCCGGCAATCTCCGAGTCGGTATGCAGGGCGTCGGCGACAGTTCGGATTATGTAGTAGTAGTCTACCCCATCGGTGACCGAAGTGTCATCGTATTGTTGGGTGCCGGGCGGTAGCGAGTCAATATCGCTGAAGGGGCCGGAGGCGCCGGTGCGGCGGCGGACAATATAGCCGGTGACATTATTGCTGCCGCCCCCATCGTCAGCCGACTTGAGCCAGGTGAGAGTGATACTGCCGCCCTGGTCGCCGGTAGTATCGGCAGCCTGCAGATTGGTGACCGCTGCAGGCGGCGTAAGCACCCCCAGCGCCCGCGCTGCGTTCACTCGCCCGGTGCCCAGCATGCCGACATAGCCGGGGTTTTGCGCGTCAATGTTGTCGGTGGTATCGCGAATTATCTGGTAGACGGCGGCAGGATTGCCCCGCAGGCCGGGATTGTGGGCTATGAGCAACGCCGCCAGCCCGGAGGCAATCGGCGCAGAGAAGGAGGTGCCGTTATTGGTGTACCAGTACTCGTCGAACTGCGGGTCACTGGGGTAATAGAAGGCCGGGCCGTAGATTCCCACGCCGGGCGCGGCAACATCCACGAAATTGGCGGTTGACCCGTCCCAGTTGGCGAAGCTGGCCTTGTAGTCATTGCTGTCGGTGGCGGTGACTCCCAGCACGTAGTTGTCGGTCAGCGGGTTAGGGCCATCGTTACACACTGGGGATTTCCAAGAGCCCGGGCTGTCGGTCAGTTCGGCGTAGTTGTTGCCAGCGGCTGCTATGACCAGCTTGCCGGACTCATAGGCGGCGATGATCGGAGGCGAGAAGCCGTCGCTATATCCTGATCCTATACTCAGGTTGATGATATCAGCCCCGTTGGCCGTGGCGTAATCAATAGCCTCGACCACACCGGAAACCGAGCCACTCCCCGAAGCGGGAAAGACCTGCAGGACCATAATCTGGGCCTGCCAGTCAACTCCGGCGGTACCAAAGGCCGGGCTTTGGTTGGCGGCGGCCGCCGCTGTGCCTGCGACCAGTGTCCCGTGCGAGACATTCTCATCCAATCCACCGGTCGGTTGGGGCGTCGGATCGCCGTCATCGTTATAAAAGTCGTAACCGTGGACATCGTCAACATAGCCGTTACTGTCGTCGTCAATATCATTGTCCGGGACTTCCCCGAGATTGGTCCATATCTTGTCGACCAGGTCGGGGTGGTCCATATCGCAGCCCGAGTCAACCACGGCGATAGTCACGGTATCGGTGCCCGTAGTGACGTCCCAGGCCTGCGGGGCGTCAATCTTGGGCAGGTGCCACTGTTCGCCGTACTCAGGATCATTGGGAATCAGTGCGGGATAGACCAGTGTGTCGGGGACAGCGAATTCCACCTCGGGCCGGCTTTCGAACTGGCGGGCCGCCGCCATCAGGTCACTGCCGCTGGGTAAGTCAATAATCACCAGGCCGCTGACCGGCAGTACTTTCCTTACCCGGCTGTTGCCGACGGCGGCCAGCGTTCCGACCTGCTGGGGGCCGACATGCGGGCGCAGCTTGATGATCAATCGGTCGGCCACTGCCCGCGCCGGCATCATCCGCACCGTGCCATTGGCGGCAGTCACGGCATGCGGCGGCCCCGGGATGGAGACAGTATTCAACTGCTGCTCGGCACCCCAAAGAGGGACGGTTGAGCCGAGCAGGAAAAGAACGGCGAGCAACAGCAGTGCGGTAGTTGTTCGACCGGAGTTAATCATATGATTCATTATACCCATGAAATTGGTGCTGGCACACTTCCAGCAGCAACAAGCATGCCGAGTTTGCTCCGCTGCTGGGATGATGATGGTGTTGTTGTTACCTATGACGTATCTGATGTACAATCGGTTCCAGTAGACGAGAAAGTTGCCCCCGTCATCTGAGTATGGAGAGTAATAATCCGGTGATCAACGAAAAGAATACAACTTGGAGCCCTCTGGAGATGCTGGTCTGCCCGTCGTGCCACGCGAGGTTGACTGATTGTACTCAGGGACTTCGTTGCACCACTTGTGATCTCACCTACACCGTCACAGAGAGCATACCCCGAATGGTTGATGAGAGCTGGTTGGACGAGGCTACCAGTCAGGAGATGGCCGCCCAGGATGAGCATTTCGCTGGCCTGTCCGACAAAGCGGTATTCAAGCCTGATTATCATTCCCGCTATCGGCGCCGCCGTATGCACCAGCGCCTGGAGCATCTGATAGCACAACTCCAATGCGATACTGCTGATAGACCCTCGGTGCATGTGGCCTGTTGCGGGACTGGTTACGAGGTGGAAGTACTGCGGGAAGCCGGTTGGCCGGTATCGGCTTCGGATCTTTCGGTCCAGGCGCTTCATGGTCTGAGCAAACGCAGCGCTGCTCGCGACTATCGGGTCCCATACCTGCAGGCTGATGTTCTGCACCTGCCCTTTGCTGCGGGCAGCTTCGATGTGGCTGTGGTGGTGGAGGGGCTTCACCACACCCCCGACCCGCTGGGCGGCTTTACTGAGCTGGTGCGCGTCGCTCGGCATCAAGTGGCTGTAATCGAGCCTTACACAACGACGGCCTTGAATCTGCTGGCCCGGCTGGGTCTGGCGCACAGACCTGAGTACTCCCGGCGCCAGCCCCACCGCCTGACGGCATCATTGGCTGGCCAGATGCTGAGCGTTGCTGGCGTGGACGCTGGCACCACGCGGCTGTATCTGGATCTACCTCCCGGCCTGCTGGCGGACACAGCAGGAGACTGGCCGATTCTGGCCGCGTTGCTGGGCGTCTCTAACCGAGCGGCCGAGTGGCTATTGCGAATAGTGGGAGTGGGGAACAAGATAGCCCTGGTCGCCGACGTCAACTGAAATAGTTACCCAGGCGCTCGCAAGCCCCGAGTTGCCCCCCATCCTTATTGGTCGGACCCACATTTGTGTCGCATTGCTCCAGAAAGTTTGCTAAGGGCCTTGACATGGAACTGAGCTTGTGTTATACTATGTTTGTATAACATTCTGGACCCGGACTTAGACATAGTTCATAGGAACCAGGAGATGCAGCCCGAGACACAGCCTCCTCTGCTTCTGTGTTCGCACCCAGGTTGAGCCTTCGGGTCCACAGCCGCCTACAAGTCGCTGCTCGCGTTGAACTCTGTAGGCGGAAGCATGCAGCCGAACTCTTTCTTGCCCCGAGAAGAGTTCGGCTGCTCATTTGTGGGGTTGGCAAGCGCCTGTCAGCGGAGTTCTGTGAGTGCGCTTCCTCGTGAGTTAGGAAGCCAACAGCTTTCTGGGCTTGTCTCGCACTTGTCTTTCTGGGCAATTTTGTGCTATAATAGCCGTGTCGCCGCTGGCTGTGTTGCTACCAGGCGACTATTTGTTTTTCAGAAAGGAAGCTGTCCAGATATGCCGCAGATAAAATCGCGACGCAAACATATACGTCAAACTGAGAAGCGCACCCGCCGCAACCGCCGACTGAAAGAGCAGGTCGCTAAGTCCACTCGAGCTGCCCTGGAGGCAGCGCGCAGCGGCGATGAAGAAGAGATTCAACAGGCAATGAATCGCGCCTACAAGGCCATTGACAAGGCCAGCCAGGCCGGTGTCTTTCATGCCCGGCGCGGCGATCGCAAGAAATCGCTGCTGGCCCAGCAAGTTGCTGAGCTTCAGGCCGAGTAGCGGCCAGTCACCACAGATTATTCCGAGGATGTTGCGGGCCACCGACTGACCAGTGCAGGCCAACTGCCGGGGAGGCTCACTCTTCGTTTCGGGGTTCGCCCGCATCGCCGCCAGGCTCCGTACTGCTGTCATCCGTAGTCGCCTGTTGCTCGATGATTTCCTGTATCTCAGTGACGCCGAGGGCGCGCTTGGTAGATTCATCGAGCTGGTCAACTATCTCCTGGGGCACTGCTACGAGAATCATTCCTCGTTTTGCCAGCATGCGCAAATACTCGTTGAGGGAGACCTCCACCTCGCGACGGGTAAGCTTATATTTGTCAGATAGTGCCTCGCTAATCTGCTCGACGCTATGCTGGCCGTCGCACATCTTCCAGACAAAGCTCCCGACTTCGTCTAGAATAACAGGACGCTCTTCGGGCACCGCTATGAAGAAGTTAATCAATTTGCCGGTCGCCCCGCCTCTCCGGGTCAGCATCGCCACGACGTAACCTTCTTCGTTATATTTCCATTCCAAATTGGGGTTGCGCAGAGGCTTAATGGCCAGAGCCTGACGGTGGGTAATCTGCGGGCTGGGCTGCCGTAGCCTTAGCATGACCAGCAGCTTATTCCACAAGTGCGTAATCAGATACATCACTGGAATTCTCCCAGCTTGCTATTTGCGCGGTCGTGCAGCTCTACATTTGGTATTTGCTCAGCAGTGCCTTGGCGCAAGGTGAGGATGCATACCTCCGGTGGACACAGGAAACGGGCTTCCATTCCCGCGCCGATCCCCCGGCTGACGTGGACGAGCGTCTGGCCAGATCGCATCAGCCCCGATGAGCGCCGCCGCAGCCGCCAAACCGGTGCCCAGGGGCTGCCCAGGCCGGGCAGCCGGCACTGTCCACCGTGAGTGTGGCCGGCCAGCAGCAGATCGGCCCAGTCAGCGCCGGGCAGGTCAATAGCGTCTGGCGAATGAGCCAGAATTATCTTTAGATCCGCAGGAGCAGCTTGGTCGAGAGCAGCTTCAGTATTGTCTCGCCCGCAGGAGGGATCTCCGACCCCCGCGATGGCGACAGTGTACCCCTTGAGCGTCAGCAAGCAGCTCTTGTTTTCCAGCAACTGAATTTCAGTCTGGCTCAGAGCCTGCTCCCAATCTTGCACGGTTGGGTCCGGCTCCCGGCTGCCAAACAGATAGGTGGTCAGAGTGCAGTTCCAGTCATGGTTGCCCAGCACGGCATACACTCCATACCGGGCGGACAATTCGGCCAGACGCTCCGCGGTGCAGTTGGCATAGCGAAAGCCGTTGGACAGGTCTCCGGTGATCACTACCAGGTCAGGTGCTTGCTGGAGGGTTTCGGCGATAGCGCCACTGGTCACCGACTCATCACGACGATGACACGCGCAGTGCAGGTCCGACAGGTGCGCGATGCGCAGGCCGACCAGCGCCTCCGGTAGGTTAGGTAGCGGCACGTCAATCTGCCTGACACACAGCCGTTGGGGCTCAATCAGTGAAGCGTACACCCAAAAAGCGGCCGCGCTCGCCACCAGTATCCAGAGGATGATTGCAGTGGTGATCATAGTTGTGGGGTGTGTTGTTGCGAATCTTGGATAGTGGGGCCGCGCTCATCCGAGTCAGGTTCGGGTGGCTCCTGGAGCCGTCGCACGTTGCGCAGAACCACAAACAGCAAGATACCGACCAGGAAGACAGCCGCTAGCGTGGTATAGATGCCGCCGGGTCTGCCCCAGCTTAGGTGTAGCCCACCGGCGCCTGCTGAATAACTGACAATTGGCCCGCCCAGCAGCGCCCGTGCCCCGGCCAGAACCACAATTGTGGCCGCCAGGCACAGCCAGACCATAATCAGGCCTCGCCAGATATCGCGCTTCGGATGCCCCAGCGCGAGCGCCTTCAGCCAAACAAGGTAGCTGAGAAAGCCAGTGACAGCTACTACTACCACGCCCATTGCTATCCATTCAGCCATATTGGTCATTGCCTCAGCCTCTGATCTACTGCTGGCCGCCCACTACCAGCTCGGCTATACGCAGGTGGGGGCCACCCGTGTCTACTGGTACGCCCTGGCCACTTTTGCCGCATGTCCCGCCGGTGCGCAGCTCCATCTGCTTACCGACGGCGGTCACTGCCTGCAGAGTCTCCAGAGTCATCCCGGAGATGTTGACATTGCGATAGTGCTGGCCGAGCTGGCCATTTTCGATGGCATAGGCTTCTTCGACGTTGCAAGTAAACTGGCCGCGGGCGGTGAAGACATACCCCCACTGGCCACCCTTCAGATACAGTCCGTGGTCTATGTCGGCGATTATCTCGTCCAGGTTGGCCTCGCCCGGCTCAATGAAGGTATTGCTCATCCGCACTAGCGGCGAGAACTGGTAGCCGCCGGCCCGCCCTGAGCCGTTGGGCTTGACACTGAAGCGGGCGGCGGTCTCCAGGTTGTGCAGGAACCCCTGCAGGACTCCCTCTTCGACCAGCACGTGGCGCTGGGCCGGTACGCCTTCGTGATCGTACTGGTAGGAACCGTTGGCCCCGGCCAGTGTTGGGTCGTCAACGATGGTGATTATGGGTGCGGCAACCTGCTCGCCAACTTTGCCTGCGACAATGGAGTTGCCTGCCCAGACGGCGTCGGCCTCGCAGTTGTGCCCGAAGGCCTCGTGAACCAGCAGTCCGCAGATCTTCGGCCCTACGATGACCTCGAATTTGCCGGCTGGAGGTGGCGCCGCGCTCAGCAGCTTAAGTGCTCGGCGGGCGATGCCACCAGCGAATTCATCGGGATCGGTCTGTTGGATAAGCTCATAACCTGCAGCATTAGCCTTGTAGTCAGCAGCCTGTTGAAGGACATTGTCTTCCTGAGTTGTGACGACCACGCCAATGCGGCTTCGTACCGACTCGTATTCTATGTAGCTGCCGAAAGTATTGCCCATATACATCTGCGCGGCGCTGTCAGCGTAGGAGGCGACAGTATTGACTATTCGCTCTGGGTCCTGCTCGCGGGCGACCTTCTCGAATTCGAAAGCTGTGGTGACTCGGTCATCCAGGGGGACGTCAGCCGGGTTTATTTGATAGGTGGTGCTGACTTTGGCATCGGTCGGCTCAACTTCGGCGACCACACCGCGTTCGGTTACGCTGCTGCTGGCAGCGCGCGCCATAGCGACAGCGTCGTCCATGCACTGCTTCAAGGCTTCGGTACTAATTTTGCTGGTTGACGCGAAGCCCCAGGCCCCGTCTACCAGCACGCGCAAGCCTGCACCATTGATCAGAGAATGGGAGATTTTGTCGGCCCGTCCGTCCTCCACCTTAACAGCGGTCTGGTTGCCTTCGGCTATCCGCAGATCAGCAAACTCGGCTCCTTTGCGTTTTGCCTGTTTAACTGTCCTCTCAATAAGCTCTCTCATTGACTGAGTCCTCGTCGCTGCCTTAATGATCGTGAGATGCCCGATTCTGCCACTTCTGCCTTATTTGACTTACCCGCTAGAGGCGAAGTTGCGAGCCTATTGTACAACAGTTTGGCCGGGGCTGCAAAAAGGAGGCTGGCGAGGGTCGGGCGCAGAGCCTATTCGTTATCTGGGGCGATATCCTTGAGGATAGCTGGCAGGTCCCGGGCGAAGGCGCGCAGCGCCTGGCCGCGATGGCTGACATCATTCTTCTCCTGAGCAGTCATCTGGGCGAAGGTTTGCTGGGTCGGCGGATACAGAAAGATCGGATCATACCCAAAGCCGCCTTCGCCCTGGGGCTGTGGGATTATGAGCCCATCTACACGCCCCTGCCAGGTCCCCAGCATCTCACCGTGGAGATTGGCCAGAGCGATCACACACACAAAATAGGCGGCACACTGCTCGCCGGTCAGGTCTCTCATCTCCTCCAGCAGCCATCTGATGCGCTCGGGGTCGCTGTCAGCAACTCGGCTGGAGCGGATGCCCGGTGCTCCGTCCAGGGCCGGCACCACCAGGCCGCTGTCGTCGGCGACCGCGAGATAGCCGCTGGCGCGGGCAGCAGTGGCAGCTTTGTGCTGGGCGTTGCCGGCGAAGGTATCATATGGCTCAGTGAGCTGGGGAGGACGGGGCAGGTCGGCGAGCGAGATTACTTGCAGCGGCACTGCTGCCAGCAGTCCTCGGATTTCGGCAACCTTACCGGGATTCTGGGAGGCGACCAGTAATATTCCTGGCGAGGTGCAGGCCATCTTATCCGGCTCCTGTCTCCTCGATTGTGTGGTCAATACGCCCCAACTACTCGGGATCCGCAGCCTTGACCGCGCTTACCCGCCATCTGCCATCCTCGCTCTTGAGTAACTCACCGTGAATCAGGCGATGTTTGCGCTTGAGTGTGAAGCAGGCTGGTTGTGCTGTTATCTGTGCTGTGGGAAATTCGACAGCCGACCAGTAACGAGGGCTGGGGATGCCGGCCTCCACTGCACTTTGCACTATCGCTCTGGAAGTCGCGTACTCTTCAGCTCGGTCCAGATTACCTTTCTGGACGTTATCAACAAAATGAAACAAGCAAGCATAGGCGGTGGGCACTTCGGCATGCCAGACCTTCCTGAAGCGGCGTCCATCGAACTTATAGACGGTCTCCTCCCAGACATGAGGACCGACGTGGGCCTCGGCAATGCCGTCCCTGGGGCCGTGCCAGTCGTAGTCGCGCACGACAATCTCGGGAAGGCAATCGTGATTGACATCACGAAGTAGGGCATATCCTTCCCGCTTGGGCGCGGCAATTAGCTGATGGATCTCCCAGCGCTCTCCGTATTGGCGCACGACGACCGCTGTGGGCCAATAACCTGTGCCGCCGCCGGATAAGGATCCGGTGGCAGCAATCCAAAGGTCCTGCCGCTTTCGCCAAGCACCTATGCTGATACCTGCGTAGTCATGGGGGTTCTGGCCGACTGGCAGGCCAATATACCCGGGCCAGGCTGCCGAGATGATGCGGTTGTGTCTGCGGACGAATAGCATCTGCACATGGTACGCCCCGGTCACGGCCCCGTCGGGCGGGTTCAAGGAGGTACGGACAGTTAACGCTACTGCATCGCAAGGCCCCCAATTATCTGCAGCCACCTTCACAAACGCGACTTGTCTCTGCGCCAAGTCTGCCTTCTCCAGGCAGATATTCATCAGTGTCGGTAGGGCGCCTTCCAGTGTATGTCTAGGTGCCTGCCAGTTACGTGAGGGAGACAGCAAAAGCCCCGCGCCTTTCGCAACGAGATTCCATCCTTCGTACCACTGCCCTGAGCTAGGCCTGGCCTCAGCCACTTTTTTCAACCCCGCGGTAATAATAAGTTGCGGTTCGCCTTCCACGCCTGCCGTATAGTAGTCAAGAGGTCTTGCCGGCATTCGCCACGGTACTGGTTTGGGAGGCGATTCTTCCTCGACCCGTTGCGCCAGTGGCGCTTGCTGAGGGGCCGAAGTGACCCATATTATCATGCCTGCTGGTAAGGCGACCATCACCACAATTGCAATCCACAGAATCCTCCGCTCCATCGTCAAACCTCCTGCGATCTGTCCCTGCCCTTACGTGGGCAGATCGGCGAGCACTTCTTGCTGCTTGGCAAATATCGCTGCGAGCCCGGTGCGGCCCAGGGCGATCATCTCGTTCATCTGCTTGACAGTAAACGGAGCGCCCTCGGCGGTGGCCTGCAGCTCGACGACATTGCTGGCGGCGGTCATCACTAGATTCATATCCACCGCGGCGCGGCTGTCCTCCTCATAGCACAGGTCGAGCAGCAGTTCTCCGGAGACCAAGCCCACTGAAACTGCCGCTACCTGGTCACGCAGCGGCCAGCTTTTCATCTGATTTCTCTCGCGCAAGTAGCTGCAGGCTTGAGCCAGAGCGACGTAAGCAGCGGTGATTGCTGCTGTGCGGGTGCCCCCGTCCGCCTGGAGGACGTCGCAGTCAAGCTGGATGGTGCGCTCGCCCAGGGCATTCAGATTCACCACCGCGCGTAGCGACCGTCCGATGAGCCGTTCAATCTCCTGAGTGCGGCCGGTGCGGTAGCCACGTTTGGACTCCCGCGGAGAGCGATCCTTGGTTGCGCGGGGCAGCATTCCGTAATCAGCCGTCACCCAGCCCTGCTGGCTGTCAACCAACCAGCGGGGTACCCGGTCTTCAACACTTGCCGTGCAGTAGACGATGGTATCGCCCATCCGGATCTGGCAGGAGCCCTCGGCATACTTGTTCATATCTCGCGTAATAGTCAGGTCACGCAGGTCCTTGTTGTCCCGTCCGTCAATGCGCAGCAAAGCTGGTCAGCCTCCCTCTGGATTGCCGTCAGTCGGCGCGAGGTGCCCTTGTGGGGCTTCGTTGCTTCCATTCTCTTCATTGACCGTTGTCTGACTAGTTGGCACATCTGGCCGGCCCTCGAAATACTGGCGCAGTCCGCGAACTACCGCCTCGGCGGCGGCGGCCCGCACCTCCGGTTTGGCTAGTAGCTGTTCTTCTTGTTGGTGATTCAAGTACATAAGTTCAAGCAGAACTGAAGGGATTTCATTCTCGCGGATCACCACGAAACGGGCTTGCCGCACCCCGTTGTCTTTTCGTCCCAGCGCCTCCAGGAGCTGCTGCTGGAGAATAACCGCCAGCATATTGCTCTGAGGCGTGTAGTAATATGTCTCGGTGCCCCAGTTGGTATCCGGCCGGGGCATAGCGTTGCAGTGAATACTCACAAAGGCGTCCACGGCTAGCTGGCGAGCGAACTTAGCTCGGTCAAAGAGCCCCACGAAGACGTCACTGTCGCGAGTCAATATAGCTGTGCAATCCTGTGCAGCCAGCCTCTGGGCTATGCGCATAGCCACGTCCAGATTTACATCCTTCTCCAGCAGCGTTCGACCACGGGCGCCAGAATTTTCGCCCCCGTGACCCGGGTCTATCATTATAAGTTTATCACAAAGCCGAGCCTTCTGGAAGGACAGCCTCACCTGCCAGGCCTGTTGGGTATGTCTTTTCTCAACGTCAAAGCGCATCAGCTTGTCGAGGTATACTTCGATTATCACCCCATCATCGGCGGGCAGGGCCTCGACGCCCCGGACGATCTCCCCACAGCCATGCTGACGAAGCGTCGGCCTGTGCATCTGAGCATCTTTGAGCTGTAGCCGTATCCGCCAGGGCTGAGTCAGCACCCTGTAATCCAGCTCTGCCGGCAAAGACAAATCCGCCTGGACTACCGTGGCCTGGTTGTTAGTTTGATATATCCGTATCCGTTCAAGCTGGGGATAACGGATTGGCAGCTCCGGCTCATCACCTTCGAACTTTCCGACAATAAGTGATCCTCCACGGCCGTCAGCGCGGGGCAGCCACGTCACCTGCTGCTTCTCTTCGAGGTCCAAGACATAACGGGCAATCGGCGGCCGATCGGAGAACTGGCCCCAGCGTAGCCGCCACACGCCACATTGGCCGATGTAGCGCCGGCCGATCGGTGAATGCGGCCTGGCTCCGTGGATGTTGAGGTAGGCGCGGCAGGGGTCGTCGAGATATTTGACCTCGCCAATGACCAGCCCGATTGTCTCCAGTTCTATGGCAAAGCCTTCGTCATCCCCGCGAATCACTGGCTGGCTCATTGGCACCGTTACGTAAAACCGTGTCAGGTCACTACTGGCAGAAAGCTCGCCGCCCAGAGCTTCAATGATGGGGGGAAGGGGGGCGACCAGCACTCCGCCTGCAACCGATGTCTGTGCGGGTAAGGACACTTCTTGCCCATCCTGCCAGAAGTGGGCGTCACCCACTCCCCACTGAAGCTGCTGGCCGTTCGGAGCCGTGGCGGTCAAGCGTTCCTGTTCGGGCTGCCAGTTGACCCCAGCACCCAGCGCCCGCGCCACGGCGTCCACCGGTCCCCAAAGCAAGTTGTTTTCTACATAAGGGGCGGGTGGGCCGGTTATCTGCTGACCGGCTACCTGCAGGTAGACCTCGGCAGGAGAGTCAGCGACCAAGATTCGGGCGGCAATGATTAACAGGATTGCTGCAAGTAGAGTATGTTTAGGCTGCATCGTTTGCGGTTGCCTCGCACTGTTGATGTCTGTCATTATAAGGCGCTCGGGCTAGACTAGGCAAGCGGGGAGGTTAGCTGGGGAGAATGAGACTACAAGCGACTTGCTCTTGTCGAGGGCATCGGCCAAACCGGCAAATCCCGTCAGGGCTCCCAGAAGTTCACGCTGCTGCTTAGCGTCTCAGACGGCTTGATACGCTTGGCATTGCCCGCGCAGAACGCGAAATTGCTGGCCTGGTTGTGCCGGGCAGCGACATACTGCGACATATTACCCCAGGAGGCCCGCCAGCCGTAGGAATAGGGCTGCGCCAAGTCAAAGAACAGTATGGCCTCGCAGGGTCGCGGTATCTGGGTTGATCGCAGCGACGCCCCCGGATAGCCGCCGACCATAGCAACGTCGAGGTTGATACCGTAGCTATGCGTCACAGAGTTGGTGTAGGCCGGGCCTGGAGTGGAGTTTTCGTCAGCGCAGCACAGATAAATCTGGCGGCTGCCGACATAAGGAAGCAGCAGAACATCCCAGCAGTTCTGCTTGGTGCTGTCGGGCAGGTCAAGCAGCGCGGGGGGCAGCCGCCCGTCATAATCACTGGTATACAGTTGACTGGCCAGGGCTAGATTACGCACGTTGGCCAGGCAACTGATGGCTTCAGCGGACTTTACGGCCCGCTCGAAGACCGGCAGCAGCATGGCAGCGAGAATCAGAATGATACTGATTACCACTACCAGTTCGATAAGCGTGAAGCCTGCGCGCAGCTTGCGATGCACTATGCCCCCTAATCCAGTGGGATCGCAGCTCCCAGGGCGGCGCTGGCTAATTGTCTGTGTTTTTAGGCGTACGCTAGCAATTACTTCTGCTGCTGCACTATGCGGGCTGGTCAGTCTGGTTCCTCGGGCTGTTTCAGCTCAACAGTCACCGTGGCAGTTCCCCCCTGTCGCGTCACTCCTAGATGGAAGACGCGGCTCTCGCCTGCTTTAAGGTCTTCTTCCACTACCATACTCGTGCCCCGAACGCTGCCGTGTGAATCGTGAAGTGTGACATGCACCTCCACGCCTTCGACGGCAGCCTCGCCGGTGTTCCACAGCTCACCCACCACCCACACCTTGGTCTTCACGTCATCCACGTACCAGCGGTGTTTGGGCACCTGAACGGCATCTATGCTGCTAGTCGTGCGTGGACCGCCACAGCCCGATATGGCGCCAGCTTGAACTACCAAGATGAGAAGTAGTAGAGCTACTCTGTCTGTGCGTACGCCTGTTCCCCGCAGCTGAGATGATTCGCCTGGTTGTGGCGGCGGTGAGAAGTAGTTCATTCTCGCTTGCGGCTCGAAGAGGTCCGGCCCAGTGGTCGGCGCACTCCCCGCGAGGGTGGCTGTTGCGGATAGGGCTCTGTCTCGGAACCGGGTGCTAACGGCTGGCGCTGGGATGGGTGGTACTGCTGGCGGCGACTGATGCCGGTAACGATTATCACGCTCAGCAGGATGATGATCATCACCAGGCAGCCGTCGGTAACCGACATTTCTTTGTACTCAAGCAAGTCTTCTCCCACCCATTGTACTAGCACGATGCCGGGGAAGAACAGCACAACACCAAGAATTATGCCCCAGATTATTCGCATTTGCGGTTACCTCATCTCATGCTGCAGCGTGTAGTGTATCGTTTTGGCCGATTACTTACCACAATAGATTCTCCAGCGCTCGGGCCACGGCCAGATGCCCCATCTGGCTTAATGATAAGTTATCTTGGTAGATGTCTGCAACGTCGTGCTCGCTGTGAGCCAGTACCGAAGCCGTCCGCACCACTGCGCAGTCGGTGAGCGCGGCAACCTGCTCAGCGGCACGGGCCAGTCGCCAACTGTCTTTGCCCTGCACCTGGGCAAATCCGGCCAGGTCGGGCCGGTGGGCAAAGGGCGCCGGCGTAACCACCACGGTTAGCGCTGCCAGCTCGTCCTGGACTAGCTCCACAAGTTGCTGAAGCTGGCGTCGAAACTCCAGCGTCGGCATATCTGTAAGGCTAGCCTCGGTCCCGTAAGCAACAATCAGCAAATCTACCGATTGGAAATCGCTGAGTCTTCCGCGAAGTTCAGTCAAGTTGTTCAGTCTGACACTGTTGGCAGCCAGCACTCGGACAGTTTCATAGGTGCCACGTTGTTTGAGTCGCTCGCTAAACAGGTCCACCCAGGTGGGTTGGGATAAAGCACTTGAACTACCTGCCGAGGCGGCGAAGCGGTCGCCTAATACGCCCACAACGATATCCGTTTGCTGCTGCAGGCAGTAACGGCGGAACAGATCCACCGAGTGCGGCCGGACCAACGCTGGTTGCCAGCGAGCTAGAGCCATCATGCTCGCCCAGGCATCCACCGCGGTGCTTTCCGCCTCTTCATCACCGTAGACTTCCACCTCGCGCAGGTACAGGCAGTTATCGCCACCTTCACCCCCGGTCCAGGTGTCGTGCATACTTATCTTGATATAACGGGCCGGGCGGGGATGGGAGGGAAACGAGTGGATCAGCGGCTGGATGCGGTCAGGTGGAAAGTAGTATTCGCGCAGTTGCGTGAAGTCTTTTGCATCCAGCGAAATCCACACGGCAATGTGCCGCGTGTTGCCATTTAGGCTGTTGTAGACAGCAATCTTGGTTAGCTGGTATACCCCGCCCAGATCAATTATCGCCTCTTTGGGAAACTGCGCGGAATTGTCTGTGGCAAAACAGGCCGGGGGCTGGTCGCTGTCATTTTGGCTGTCGACCAGGCCGGTCCAGCCGGGGCGCAGTTCAGTAGTGCACAGATAAGGCTTACCCGCGGCCAGATTACGCTCAGCCGCAGCACCCATCCCAGCACCAATCAGTCCCAGGACACCTGCCAACACTGCCAGTTTGTGACAGCGAGGCGATAACCGCAAGCCGCTCACCCCACAGGTCGGTTGTGTTACTCAATGGGAGACAGTTCCAGGCTTATATCCAGCGACGGGGCTGAGTGGGTCAGTGTGCCCACCGATATGATGTCAACCCCGATCGCGGCGACCTCGGCGACTTCGTCCAACTCGATACCACCGGAAGCCTCGATGAGAGCGCGATCGCCGATGATCTTGACTGCCTTGCCCATCATCTCCAGGCTCATATTGTCCAGCATTATGATATCAGCACTGGCCGCCAATGCCTCCCGGACTTGGTCGAGGTTGGTGGTTTCGATTTCAACTTTGAACAGGCTATGGGCTTTGCTGCGCGCTGCCTGGACGGCTGCGCTGACACTCCCGACCAGCCGAATATGATTGTCTTTTATCAGTATACCATCGTACAGCGCGGTGCGGTGATTCTTTCCGCCTCCGGCCCGCACTGCGGCCCGGTCCAGCGAGCGTATCCCCGGGGTGGTCTTGCGGGTATCAGCAATTTCGACACCAGTGCCAGCCACAGCATCCACAAACTTACGGGTGAGAGTGGCGATGCCGCAGAGCCTCTGCAGGAAGTTGAGCGCGGTTCGCTCGGCCGCCAGCAGGGCGCGAGCTGGCCCCTGAACGGTGGCCAACACCTCACCGACTTCAAAGTGTTCTCCCGAATGCTTGACTGCGGCAAACTCCGTCTGTGAACTGAGCTGTTGGAAACATTCCCGGGCCACCTCCATCCCCGCAACAACTCCCGACTCTTTGGCTAGCAGTTGCCCGGCAGCGCGAGTTTCCGGCGGGATTACCGCGCGGCTGGTGGCATCGCCGGGGCCGATGTCCTCCGCTAAGACCCGGGCGACAATATCCCGAATCAGATAAGACTGGCCCTCAAGGTCGCTCTCAAACTCGCTCATTGACTCTCCTCGATGGTGTTGCTCTCACCAAGTATGGCTACCTTCATTTGGCTACTGCGGGCTTCCTGTTGGTCCATAGCACAGTAGGACATAATGTGTACGACATCGCCCACTTCTCCCGCACGGGCACATGGCCCGTACAGACGAATCGTCCCGCTGCCGGTCGGCTCGGCGATAACGTAAGTCTCGAATCGCGCCCCGTTATTGCAATTGACCACCACTACCCATTCGTCGGGCAGCAGGTCAACGGCCTCCATAATTTCGCGGTCAATGCCAATACTTCCTGCATAATATAAGTCGGTATCGGTGACCGTGGCGTTGTGGATCTTGGTTTTAGCCATCATTCTCAGCATTTATGGCATCCTCTTCAATCTTAATGTTGTCAATGAGTCGCGTATCGCCCAGATAGGCAGCCGCCGCTACTACCATTGGTGCTCCCGCTTCGCCCAGTGGTTGCAAAGTCTCCGGGTCAACGGCCTGCACATATTGTACTGTAAACACCGGCTCGCTGGCCAGTGATTCCCGGACGACCTGTTCAACTTCGGTGCCCCTGGCGCCGTGGCGAGCCGCTTCTGCGCCGTGCTGCAGGGCCTGGTATAGTTGGGGCGCTGCTGCGCGCTGCTGGGTGTCCAGGTACTGATTGCGTGAGCTTACCGCCAGGCCGTCGGCCTCGCGCACAGTCGGCAGGCCCACTATCTCCACCGGTATATTCAGGTCGCGCACTAGTCGCTTTATCACGACTAGCTGCTGATAGTCCTTCTTGCCAAAATAGGCCCGGTCCGGCTGGACGATATTCAGCAGCTTGGTGACCACTGTGGTTACTCCCCGGAAATGTCCGGGCCGGAAGCGACCGCACAGGCCCTCAGTTATGTCTTCGACTTCCACCCAGGTTGAGTGATCATCGGGGTACATTTCGGCCCGTGACGGTGCGAATATCAGATCGCCACCGACCTGCTCGGCAAGCTCGGCGTCGCGGATCAATTGCCGCGGATATCGCTGGTAATCCTCTTCCGGGCCGAACTGGGTAGGGTTGACAAATATGCTGACTACAACGAAGTCGTCCCGCCGGCTGGCAGCTTCAATGAGCGAGAGATGGCCTGCGTGCAACGCCCCCAGCGTCGGCACCAGGCCCACGACTTTACCAGAAGCCCGGGCCTGGGCAATAGTTGAAACTCTCAGCTCGGAGATTGTCTCGACGATGCGCACGAGCAAGTCACCTGGTTTAGCCTTCGGCATTCAGTGGGGTTGATTATACGCGCCCTGGCGCGGCCTGGCAACAGACCGTCACCGATTATTCGAGGAGTTGGCCGAAATAGCCGACGTAGAATTGTATTAGAATGCAGGTAACGATGATGCCGACGAAGATTACGCCGATGGGCAGAGCCATTACCGCCATGCGATGGATAGAGGTCTCGGCGGCGACCTCGAAATGTTCGGCGACGCGGTCCATTGTTTCATCCAGCTCCCCGGTCTGCTCGCCGGTCCGGAGCATACGCACGGCCATGTCGTCAATATCAGGAGCTTTGCCCAGGGCGTCGGAAAGCTTGTAACCCTTCTGGACCAGGGGCACGGCGTTCTGGAAACGTCGCTCCAGAATTGCATTGCCGGTCACCGCGGCGGCCAGGGAAATGCCCTGCGCCATCGGTACGCCGGCGGAGTAGGTGTAGGACAAAGCGCGGGCGAACCTGGCCAGCGCCAGCCGGCGCACCACTGGGCCGATCAGCGGAATATGCAGCTTCAGCGAATCGAGGACCTCCCGCGACTGCTCGCCCTTGCCCAGCGAGCGGCAGACCAGGTAGACGAGGCCGCCCGGAATCCCCAGGATTAGTCCCCACTTCGCCAGGGTCTTGAGGAACAGCCACAGGCCGGACCAGATAGAGCCCATGATAGCTTGGATCAGTGCGGGTATGGCCAAGGGAATCAGTATGCAAGCAACCAGGAGAACCTTGGGATAAAAGGTCTCACGCATGATCATCTGGCGCAGGCTATACTCGCGCTCGAGGTAGCCGGCCACCTGGTCGAAGGATTCGTCCAGCCGCCCGGTTTGCTCACCCATGGCGATGACCGCTGTGGTCAGTTCGGAGAACTCTTCGGGGTATTGGGCCAGCACCTCAGAGAAGCTACCGCCGGCCGTCACGCGCTTAGCGCCCTCTTGTATTACTTGCCGCAGTCGGGGATAGGCGGCGCGCCCCTCCAGGACGTGAAGCGCCTCGCCCAGGGCCATACCGGCCTTGAGCATTGTGGCCAGCTCGCGCATCGTTGATAATTTTTGCTCCAAGCGGAATATGGCTAACATAAGTCAGGTGAGCGCCTCAACTGTTGTGGTGAAGAACGGTAGGTCAGGTGCCGACAGTTACTGTTCCCGGCGTTGTTTGGCCCAGTCTTCAATGTTTTTCTGGGGGCCTCGGCTCACGGATAGGGCATCGGGCGGTACATCCTTGGTTATGACCGATCCCGCGCCGATGTAGGCGCGGGCGCCAATGGTTACCGGCGCGACGACGGTGACGTCGCTGCCCACGAAAGCACCATCCTCAATTACCGTGCGGTGCTTGGCCTGTCCATCGTAGTTGCAGGTGATAACGCCTGCGCCAATATTGACATCGGCGCCGACCTGGGCGTCGCCCAGATAGCTGAAATGCTTATTGTAACTCCGGGGGCCGACGACACTGCGGACTACCTCAGCGTAGCTGCCGATGCAGGCCTGCTGGTGAATGTCGCTGTCATCACGGATGTGAGCAAACGGTCCGACTTGCACCTCGTTGGCCAGACGGCTGTCGGTCACCACGCTGCAATGCTTTATCTGCACCCGATCGGCGATCTGGCAGTTTTCTATGCGCACGTTGCTCTCTATGAGGCAATCGCTGCCAATCTGGGTCTGTCCCAGGAGGGCTGCTCCCGGCCAGATGACGGTGTCCGACCCAATCTGCACCTGACAGTCAATGAAAGTGGAGGCGGGATCCATCAGCATCACACCGTCATCCATCAGCCGCTGGCGCACCCGGTCGCGGGCAATCCGTTCGGCTTCGGCATGCTGGGCGCGAGTGTTGATGCCCATTACCTCCTGCCAGTCGGGGGCGGTCACCGCGGCGACAGTGTGGCCTTCATCAAGCAATTCAGGAATAACGTCAGTAAGATAATATTCGTCCTGGACATTGTCAGCACTCAGGCGGGGCAAAGCACCGAATAGTATTGCTGCGTCGAAGCAGTAGATGCTGGTATTAATCTCTTTGATTTGCTGGACTTGCGGGCTGGCGTCGTCGTGCTCGACTATCTGCCGGACACGCCCGTCCTCACCGCGCACCACCCGCCCATAGCCGGTGGGATCAGGACAGATTGTGGTAAGCACTGTGGCGGCAGCGCCGGATTGAGAGTGCCCGGCGGCAAGCTGGCTGAGTGTCTGTGGGCGGACCAGAGGAATATCGGCGCAGGTGACGAGCACATCTCCCTGATAGCCTTCGAGGGCTGCTTGAGCGCACATCACCGCGTGGCCAGTGCCTTTGCGTTCAGCTTGATGGGTAATCCGCACGTCAGTGTCGGCCAGCACTGTCCGCATCTGCTCGGCTCCCGCCCCAATCACCACAACAATGGGGTCGGCACCGGCGGCCTGGGCTGAATCAACGGCATGGAGAATCAATGGCTTGCCGCATAAGGGCTGAAGTGCCTTGGCATATTTAGACTTCAGCCGGGTGCCTTCTCCGGCGGCCAGGATAATGCAGGCTGGTGATGGCATCAGTGGCCAGTTACCCTCCGGTGCGTGACCGCGCCAGGTGCGGTTGAGTGACAGAGTGTGAAGGGCTTATTGCTCTGCTAGTTTCTTCGGGTGTGCTCTGCTAACCTTCCCGAGCAGGGCGGGGATATGTTACTGATGAAGAGGGCAGCATTTTCCAGACCACTCAGAATCCAGGTCCCAGCTCGCCCGGCTTGCCGTACAAGCCGGCCAGTTCCAATAACTGCTCGGCATCTGTTGCCCCGACCAGTACCCCCCATCCGGGGCCCTGGCGCCAGGCGATCATGGAAAGTTCGCCGCTCGCAGTCAGGTAAAACCGCATCCCTCCCTGATTTGTGAAGTTAAGTCCGGAGACACCCAGGCTATCACAGGGCAGGATAAAGTAGGAAACGACCGCTCCGGGTCGCGAGTAGACCACCTGGCGACCACTGCACATCTGCGTGTGGATGGCCTGGGCATGCCCCGGTTGCCAGGCTACTTGGGTAGCTTGACCACTGCGGTCGGGGGGCTGCCGGACGGCTACTGGCGCGATCAACTGTGCTGTGGCCGTGCGATGAGCCTTGGCCAGATACATCCAGCCCATAGACCGGGGCATCAGTGCCCCGCGAATGCCCACAGCCAGGATGATCATCAAAACACCGGCAGCGGCCAGAGCAGCGAGACGCCGGGCAGGCGCGCGGGTTGGGCCGATACTGACCACCTTGCGGGCGACTGTGTCTATTTCGTCCAGGCGCCGGCGTGCTCTCTTCCAAAAGCCTCTGGGGATGCGAGCAGGCTGCTGGGCGGGACCGCCGGCGAGAACCTTCAGCGCGTAGATTGTCCCGATTTGCCGGCTGCACGACTGGCAGGTGACGATGTGACGAGCTATCTTGCGCTGTTGTTCGCTGGGCAGCTCGCCATCAGCAAATGCCGACAGGGCCTCAGATGTGACGGGGCATTGCTCGGCCACTTAACTTTACCTCACAGATAGCCGTGCTGCTGGGCATACTCCCGCAGGTGCTCGGCTAAGGCTCGCCGGCCCCGACAGATGCGGCTGCGCACGGTGCCCAGCGGTACGTTGAGTGCTTGCGCAATTTCCTTGTAGCTTAGATCAAACATGTCGCAAAGAATAACCGCGCTGCGAAACTCTTCAGGTACCTGCGCCAGCGCCCGCTGGACCGGTTCATCAAGTTCCTGCTCTACGACTACTGCTTCCGGCGGCGATTCGTCCGACTTGTGCCACTCCCGGAGCGGGCCACCTTCGCCGTCGTCCCATGCCATAGTCTGGGGCTGGCGGGACTGCTGACGGCAACGGCTGATGTGGGTGGTCGTGACAATCTTCAGCAGCCAGGCCCGGAAGTTTGTGCCTAACTCAAACTGGTCAAACGAGACATACGCCTTGACCAAAGCTTCCTGGCTGAGGTCCTCAGCATCGCTCAAGGTGCGTGTCAGCCGGCGAGCAGCATTGAACAGGTCACGCTGATGCCGCTGCGCCAGTCGTTCGAATTCACGCCTGCGTCTGCCCGTTGGTTGATGCATACGAAACCAGCCTATCTTCCGGCAGATACGCGCGACGCTTATTCATACTTAACAACGCCGCGCAGTGCCCCAACAGTTCCACGGTTTGCCCGCTGTCGGGTTGGTGGCCCTATCTGCTCGACCACCGCTTGATCAGCGAACGAATTGGCTCCCGTATGCGCCGGAATATTCGCTCCCCGAGGCTGCGGTGGTGGAGAAACTCCCGCTGCTGTTCGGTAAGCAGTTCAGGGCCGATCTTGTCCTTTAGCTTATATACGCCCCGCCAATCGTCGTCACAAAAGATACGGAAGACAAGTGCCACAAGCGGATTTGATCCGGTCATTATGGCACTGGTAAAATCTACTATCACCGGATGCCCACTGTTGTCAATCAGGATATTGTCCAGCTTGTGCAGGTCCCCGTGCGCGATGCCTCGACTGTGCAGGTTCTCAACTAACTCGGAAAGTAGACGAAAGAAGTCAGCAGGCACTTGCTCGTAATCGGCATTCAGCACAGGTTCAGCAGGAACGTGCTGGAGGATAAGTGCGTAAGGATCAACTGTTCCGTAGCAGGACGGTATTCCTGGCAGGCCGTTGAGCCTCCCGTAGGCTACCTTCTCCCGAAAGACCAGGAAACGTCCCAGCAGCCGGCCAAACAGAGACTTGCCATTGCCATAGTCTTTGATTAGCAGATCGCTGCCCTCCATACATACGATCTTGACTTCAGGACGCGCCCGCGGGCCGGCGCGTAGTGTTTCGGAGGGCAGGATAGCCAACTGTTGGCGAGTTAATTCAGAGGCAGTCATTGGTCCGTTTCAATCAGCGTTTTATCTATTCTGATAGTCAGGGCTGCTGGCGGACGACCCCACTACGGTTCATTCGTTGACCAGGCTCTTCAAGTACGACAAGTCAGCCGCCAGCGCCTCGCGCTTTCCCTCACCCTCCATCCAGGAGAATTCCACGGCGATGCAGCCGGTGTAGCCCGACTTGCGAAGCTGTCTGACCAGGGGTTGGTAGTCTACCGCCCCATCTCCTAGTGGTACGCGCCTGGCTTCGTCCGCACCCGTCAAGTGGGCATAGTTTTGGGCGTGCATATGGACCACATACGGCATCACTGACTGTAATTGTTCGAGGGGTGTTTGCAGTTCTGCATCTGGCACAATGTGGTAGTTGAGGCGGAAGTTGTCACGCTTAGCTGATTCGGCCAGCCGTCGGGCGGAGGCTCCGGAATCGGCGAGAGTACCGCCGTGCATCTCCACTGCCAGTATGATGCCCAGCTTGCTGGCTTGGTCACAGGCCTGCTGACACTGGCGGATGGTGGCATCCCACACCGCTTCACTGGCCTGGGCGGAGGGCACGTCAGAGGCCCACACCCGGACTATCTCTGTGCCCAGGCAGTGGGCGGTATGAAGGGTATCTTCCAGCTCCACGGTGCCTTCGGTGCGCATTTTGGTGCAACCGAATCGCAGGTATGAGCCGAGAACCGGCACCACCAGATCCCGCTCGTGGATCATCCGTTGCACTGCCTTGACGCGATTCTCGTCGAACTGTTCGGAGATGTGCGGCTCTCGCCCCCAAATCTCCACCCCGTCGAAGCCCAGGTCCTCCGCCACGTCCAGCACGTGGTCCAGTAGCCTATCGCGGTAGGCGATCGTGCACAGAATTATTCTGATGTCACTGTCCTGGCTTGCGGCCATACCACTCTGCACGCTCCTGCTTGTCCAATAATGATGACTTCTACCCTATTTCTACGGGCTGGCCTTCGTCCACTGACTGATGAATAGCGGCCAGAATCTCCATATTGTGAAGGGCCTCGGCCACCGAGACTATCGGCTGGTGACCGTCACGGATGCAGCCAGCGAAGTGCCGGATACTCTCGATAGCAAATCCCCGGGGTGTCCCATGTGAGTCAATCATTACCAGGGGATTAGGCCACTCACTACTGTCATGTGTGTACTTTTGGGAGCTGAGATTGTGGCTGCAATCGGCGTACATCGTGCCCTCGGAGCCGACGAGCTGTACCTGAAAGTCAATGACTGCAGGCATAGCATCACCCAGGATCCAACAGTTGTCAAGGTGAACCACTGCCCCGCCAGCAAATTCCAAGATGCTGTGGAAAAAGTCCGGTGTGTCCAGCCCCATATCCGCCAACACACCCCGGCGAGCGACCGAGTAGACGCGCACCGCCCTGTCCTGCAGCAGCCAGCAGGCCAGGTCGCTAATGTGCGCGCCCAGCCACCAGGTCACGGTAGTCTGACCGCCCCAACTGAGTAGCTCAGTTGGCACCCAGATGCGATTGCTCATGCGCAATGAGGCCATCTTTACTTCCCCCAGCTCGCCGGCCTTGATGGCCTTCTTCATTTCCATGATAGTGGGATTCCAGCGGTTGTGGAAGTCCACCATTAGGGTGATGCCCGCCTCGGCGGCGGCTGCAGCGATGGCGTGAGCTTCTTCCAGACTGGTAGCCATTGGTTTCTCTACCAGCAGATGCTTACCAGCCTGGGCCGCGGCCATCGCGATGTCGTAATGCAGAAAATCAGGGGTGACCACCGAAACAGCCTGCACATCCTCATGAGTGACAAGCTCTTCATAATCTGTAGTGATGAACGGGATATCGTACTCTTCGGCCCGCCGGTTCAGCAGTTCTTCGTTAATGTCGCATATTCCAGCGACATATACCCCGGGCTCATCTGCCAAAGTCTTCAAGTGATTCTCGCCCCATGTGCCCAGTCCCACCACTCCAAAGCCAACTTGCCGGTTGCTCATCAGCTTAGCCTCCGTAAAGCAAATGCTGGTTGCTTCTATTGACAGCTATCTACCTACTCCTGCGATTATAGGAGATTGCTCTCGAGGTTGTCAACGGCTTGACGACTGCGGTGGAAGATGATAAAGTCGTCGGCTGCGGCAACTGTTACCACGCTTCCTTCACAATCGGGTCAACAATGGGAGGATTTCTGGCCTGTCTTGCTGAAAACAGCTACACCGGAATCGAATAAGAGAAATGCTACCGGAGGTTGAGCGAGTATGGCCGACGATGAGCCAAGGCCAACGCCTGAGGAACCATCTGAGCCTGAAGAGTTGGAAATCGAACTCCACGGCGAACCTCAGCCCACCGAAGAGTCGTCCGGCGAACTCTTAGAGATTACGCAACAGGATATTGCCGACACATCTGAGGAGGATTTGCCGGCCATATCGGGATTGGATGCGGCGGTGGCTGAAGGGACGGCTAACTGGGTTGACATTCCGGCGGTTTGCAGTCAAGCACGTGACGGTTTCATTGTCCGCTTCCGCCAGGTACAGCCAGGCCGCTTCACGTATGCCGGTGCTGAACAGCGGCGTGGACCGGAAGATGAGTCGGCCGTCGGCGCCGGAAGAAATGTCAAAGCCGAGTTTGACCTAAGCGACTATCCGGGGTGTCCCTGCTGTGGAGCACCAGGACTGGTAGTGTGCAGCGGCTGTGGGACGGTTAGCTGTGGGGCTTCAGTGCGCCAGACCAAGCAGGGCCTGGTTATGACCTGCCCCCACTGCCACCAGGACGGTGAGGTGCAGCCGGGTGGGTCGGGCACGCAGGTGTGGACAACCGGCGGCGGAGACAAGAAAAAGTACCGGGAGTAGACAGATCCTAGCCAGCTTGCCTGTGGCCTTCCGTCGGGCCGGGGAGGTATCAAGTGCTGGGAGGAGAATCAAACAAACTGCGTCCCAATACAATGAGGAGGTGACTTACGT
This sequence comes from bacterium, assembly GCA_030602615.1. GTDB lineage: Bacteria > Armatimonadota > Zipacnadia > Zipacnadales > Zipacnadaceae > JALGTD01. The sequence goes on along the minus strand of JAUVZM010000010.1, from coordinate 27,472 downwards.
GCCTGTTCCAGAAGTAGATGCTGACCTTTGTACCGGTTGTGAGTTGTGTGTGGATATTGCGCCTAATACATTTGAGCTCAATGACGAGGGCATCTCGGTGGTTATTGACCCAGAGGGCGACGACGAGGACGTCATCCAGGAGGCCATCGACTCCTGTCCGACGGAGGCCATTTCCTGGGCTGAGTAACTCAAGGCTTCCTGTCACAACCATTCATCCGTCATGGGGGCGAGCAGCCACAATTACTGTGGCCTCCGCGACAGCTATCTTTTGATCGGCGGAGTTGCGAGCTACCACCCGGATTGTGTGCGCGCCGGGCTCACCGTCTGTGGCATTCCACTGAACCCGATATGGCGGCACATTGGTCAAGGCCAGAATCTGACCGTCTACATAGAATTCGACCAGATTGACATCTAACCCGGAGCCAGCTCGTGCCTCGATGACGACTGGGCCAGTTACCGCTTCCGGGCGACTGCCCCGCACTACGATGGCCAACTGGTCGTCGGCGAGGCGCCGTGTGCCAGTCAGTGCTAGTGCGGTGGTGGTTTGCGCTAGTGAAGCCCCGTAAGGTTGCCAGAAGGCTGCCAGTGCCACCTGCTGCGAGGCTGGCAACTGGGTCAGGAAGTATTGCCCGTCAATGGCCTGCCGATAGCTGTTCAATACCAGATTGTCGGTGGTCACCGCGTAGTCATTGTACGCCAGGCCGTCGCTGGCGGCATCCACTGAGAACCAGTTGATAAACACCACGCCGGGGAACTGCTCCCGTATTGCCTGATACATCTGCTCAATACTGACGGCAGCAAAGCTACTGCTGAACTGTTGGGACGCTATGCAGTAATGAGTGGCGCCGTATTCACAGATTGCTATGGGCTTGCGCGCTCCGTATAGACTGCATACATAGCGCAGGTCGTCCACCAGATCGCGCTGCGAGGGCTGGCTGATGTCGCCGTTGTGGTAGAGCACGGCGTAGATATTCACCCCCACCCAGTCCACATAGTCGTCCCCGGGATAGTACAGGGGAATTGTGCGTCGCGGAGTGGCAAACGGACACCACACCATAATCACATTGGGTGCTTGCGATTTGATTACATGGTACACCAGCCGCCACTTGCGTATGTACTCGTCGGGGTCGCCCGAGTAGATCATCCAGGTGCCATTCATCTCCGAGGCAAAACGCAGCAGAATCGGCTTTTTTGCCTCTGCGGCAGCCTGCGCCCACCTGTGTAAATACACATCATCGCGGACCTCGTCTAGCCCGTTGTTTGGCTCCCAGGCAATATGGGGCAGAGCACCGTGGTTGTGGACTTTGGCCACCCAGTCGGTGGGGAATGGCTCGCCGTAGCCCAGATAGCGCATATAGCTACTGTGCTCTTTACCCACCAGCCGCTCGAATAGCGCGATGTCACCGGCGACGACGGGATCCTGCTCGATGTAAGCACCTATGAAGCACTCGCCCTGCACTGGTGCAACTGTCGCCAGCAGGCTTAGCACCATCACAGCAGCCGGCCATGGCCGCAATCGTTCAAGGTGTCTGGACAGGATTCGCTTTCGCATTACAACGATAGGTTAAAGGCCTCCGCTGGGCTATCGTGGAGCAGGAATTGGGCAATGCGCACGGCCTCGTCCATCGTGTCGTCACCGCGCTCGACTCGCTCGGCCAGCACCTGGGCAATGTTACGGCGGGCTTCATACAGATGTCCGTAGACCAGCTCGACGTGGCGCAAGTCGCCGCCGAACCCAAGGATTTTATTAGCCGGTATCAGATCCAGCCAGTCGCGCAGAATCTGCCTGGTACCGCCGGCGGAGATCATGTGCGTCCAAGCCAGGTCCGCCCACACATTGGCAAAGTATTTGGCCAGCATCCCGCACTCGCGGGCGTAGGGATAACCGGCATGGAACAGGTCGAAGCGGGCCTGCTTATATTCCAGAAGCAGGTTACTGAGCAGCGTCGGATTAGTGTTGGCGATCAGGTTATTGCCGCCCGCCTGGATGCCGGTGTGGAAGATGATGGTCATGTCGTTTTCCATCGCCGCCTGTACGCACTTGTGCAGCATATGGTCCTGCAACGGCTTGGCTTCAGCCCATGACAGGCCTTCACCCAGGTGGTCGAAGATGCGGTTGAAGAGCCGCTCGGCGTCTGCGCTGGTCACCTTGTCGTACTGGAGGGTGCGCCGGTAGGCTTGACCGACTTTCAGGGCCACGGCCCCCTCGGCGTGTGCCTGGCTGATATGGCTCTGGGCGGCAGTGACCAGGTCATCGAGGCTATGAATACCACGGTCGGTGTCTGCCGATAGCTCTTCGAGTTGCTGTTTGGCGCGGGCCTCGATGAACTGGGTAGCGCGGATAGCCGGCACGAACAGTTCCCGGTCACAGTCGGTGCCGACATCGCTGTTGTCCAGCACGGAGATGGCAATGTTGCACCGGTCCTTAAGTACCTGCTTATACCAGCCGGGCTGGTTGGCCTGCCGCATCTTTTCAGTGGCCTCAGCCAGCGCTGCGGCTGACAGCTCGTGGCAATCGAACAGGTCTTTGAGGGTCCGCGTCCACATCCGCGCGTATGAGCCGTTGCGGATCTTCGGCCAGTAGGGCGCCAGCAGCTCCCAGCGGGGCGCAATCTCGCCCTTCGGGTCAACAATCTTCTCGGCGACCTCTGGCGGACAACCGGCCGCATGCAGGTCGCCGATCACATAGTTGTCAATCATCTCCAGGACATCGGTGTCCCTCTCAACCCGCTCACTTTCCGGACATAGATGCTCATGCGAATCAATTATCCCAATCTTCTCAATCTCACCAAGTATCTCTGTGGTCAGCTCTTTGTTATTCATTGATGCATCCTCCTTAATCTGCTGTTGAGCATTTGGCGGCCACAACTTCCCGGCGCGGTGGGCGAGCCAAAGCGATTCTCGCCTTGGCGCCGACATGCTTTTCCTCAGGACTTGAGTAGCTCCATATCGAACATCCACTTCACTCCTCGCTCCATAGTCTCCTCAGGGGTGTATCTCGGATGGTATCCAAGTCGCGAGGAGATCTTGGAGATATCCGGGCACATGTGCTCAAGGAGATGAAAGTGAGCGCCAATATCCGGTGATATCTCTGCGACATAGGTCTCTGCTGACACATATCTGACAGGTATAGCGGTCTTGTAGATCTGGCCGTAGGTCGCCATGAACCGTTCCGCCGTTAATGCATACGCCGACCCTACGTTGAAGATCTCACCAGCAGCGCTCTCTCTGTTTTTCACCGCACAAAAGAATCCATAGGCTACATCTTCAGCGTCACAAGGACCGATGAGGTTCGTCCCCGGGTAAGGAAGGGTCACTTCCTCACCGCGCTGATGCGCTTGATGCACCTCGAGCGAACGCCCTCCCATCCCCTCAAGCGGGATCTTGCCCGGGCCACAGATGTTCGGCGGCATAATGGCAGTAAAAGCAAGCTCTTCGTTCTTGGATAGCTCAAGGGTCTGCAGTAGTTCACTGTAGCGTTGTTGATAGCCCTCGAACGGGCACTCAGTTTGCGTAACCTCTGGGGTTGGCACGACTTTAGGTCGCCCAAGCATCCAAATCGAGCCACAGGCCACCAAGTGAGACACCCCGGCTTCTCGGCTGGCGCTATAGACCGCGCCAATGTCACCCTGCAAGATGTCCACCACCACGGCAGGCCTTTCGTCGTTGAGCATAGCAGCAAATGAGCCAGCTTGCAGTGATTCCGAGTATTCCATCGTAATGTACTTGACCCGATTGTACCAATCCCCCTCCGGTAAGGGGGTTCTGCCGGAGGACATCACGGTGACATCCTCTCCATCCTCGATGAGCATACCCGTGAGATTCGTCCCAATGTGACCTGTTCCACCAATGATAAGTGTTTTCAACCGATATCCTCCATTTCAACGAAGATAGAGTTATCCGAGATTTGCTATTGAGCACGGCCCGGCGAGACTACACATCCAGCTTTCCAGCGCGGTAGGCCTGCAGATAGTTCATACAGAACTCATCTTCGCCCAGCAGTGCTTCGGTGGCGATTACCTGGGCCATTAGTTGCTCGTCGAGCGGGTCCATTACCGCCGAGTCCATGCCCGCCTGCATTGCGGGGCCGATGAAGGCGCGGTTCATCAACTGGCGGTTGGGTAGGCCAAACGAGATATTGCTCAGGCCGCAGGTAACATGGCATTCCGGGCAGTAGTCGCGAATCGCCGCGATCGCCTGGAAGATATGCTGGCCGACCTCGGTCTGAGTGCTCAGTGGAGCGATGACCGGGTCCACGAATATCTGCTCCGGCTCAATTCCGCCGGCGACGAGCCGGTCAATCAGTCGGCAAGCAACCTCTTCGCGCTGCCCGGCCTGGGTGGGCATGCCTTCCTCGCTCAGGGCAAGCGCCACTACGTTGACCTGGGCCTCCAGGACAATCGGTAGCATCTTCTCGATGCTCCCCGGCTCCAACGTGACTGAGTTTATCATCGGCATTGCCGCGCCGTTGTAGGTGGCCAGCCCCCGTTGGATAGCCTCCGGATTGGGCGAATCAAAGCTAATCGGCTTATCAGTGGCCGCCTGAGTCGTTTCCACCAGCCACTGCATATCCTTGGCTTCCTGCTCGCCGATCGTGCCCGGATTACAATCTATGAAATCTGCGCCGGCCTCGTCCTCTCTAACGGCCAGGTCAGCAATATACTTCTCATCGCGACTGGCTATCGCCTCTTTGACGCGTTTTCGGGTTCCGTTAATCAGTTCGCCAATAATAATCACTGTCTCGTCTCCCTTGCGTGCTGGGTATAGCTTGCCGCTACCCCGCGAAAACTATTCCTTGCGTTCCGCGTCGGTAAGCCCCTCAACTAACGCAGTCAGGCACTGGCACAGCGGGGCAGCAGCTCTGTGGCGCTCTGCGGCCTGGACCACTGCTCCGGTTATGTACTCTACTTCGGTGCGCCGCCCGGCCAGGATGTCCTGGAGCATCGAAGACTGATTGGCTGCCGTGGCCCGACAGACCTCCTCAACCGCCCGGCGCGGGTCAAACTCCCCCCAGTCTATGCCGACCGCCTGCCCGACGCGGTAGACTTCCTCGGCCACCTGCCCGGCCAGGTCGCGCAGTGCTGCGATCTCGAGCAATTCACCATTGCGTTGTCGGGTGAGAGCTGTGAGCGGATTGATGGCGCAATTTATCAGCATCTTGCTCCACAGCAGGGCATCTACATCGGCGGTTAGTTCCACTTCAAGGCCCGCAGATTTGAGAAGCTCGGCTGTGCTATCGGCCAGCGCCTTATTGCCGGTCGGGCTACCCAGCACAATCTGTCCCAGCCCCGCCTGGCGTACTTGCCCTACACTCAGCAAGGTAGCGCCGCTGGAGGTGGTGCCGGCCAGCACTTGCTCGGCCGGGAGATTCTGCTGAAGTATCTGGTAGTTGCCCAGGCCATTCTGCAGAGTGAGAACTGCTGTCGCGGGGCCAACTACCGGTGCACAGTGTTCCGCCGCCGCTGCTGTATCGTAGACCTTGGTGAAGATGATGACCAGATCGGCTGTACTCAGCTCTTGAGCATTGGCCGTGCAGGGCACAGGCACAGTGTAGGTGTCTGCGGGTGCCTCTATGATGACGCCCTGCTCGTTGATAAGTTCAGCCCGGTTAGCGCGGTAGTCCAGTAGCACCACATCGAGATGCGGCATCCTGCCCAGCAGGCCGGCGTGCAGACAACCCATCGCCCCGGGGCCGACAATGACCACACTTCTTGAATCTGATTGGGGGGAGTCACTTCTGTTCATTTTCGGCTGGTACATCGTTTTGTGACAGTTTATGCGATACTTTTGCGCTATCTATTCTTCGTCGGTGCTTGGGGTATCTGCCCGCTGCTGTTCCCAGCGCTCCAGCTCGACGACCTTGCCCAGCGTGCTGCCGGCGTCAATTTCCGCCTTCTCGCGACCCTCACGCTCGACCACGGCCAGGGCGCGATTGGCGATATCCACGGCCCGCTCCTGGGGCACCACCACCACGCCGTCGTCGTTGGCAATCACCCAGTCGCCGGTTCGCACCGTCGTCTCGCCTATCTTCAGGGGCACGCCAATCATCCCCACGCCCTTGGGATCACCAGCTGCCGGTGCTATCAGCCCGGCAAAAGCGGGAAAGCCCAATTCGCGGATCTCGGCGCTGTCACGCAGTGCGCCATTGATTACAACACCAGCAATGCCGACTTGCAGGCAGCTTTTGCTGGCTTCTTCACCCCAGACGGCCGGCCCCTCCCCGCGCACATCTATCACCAGCACCTGCCCCGGCTCGGCCTCATCAATGGCTTCCACTGACTTGGCCCAGTCGCCCGGATAGGTCCAGACGGTCAGCGCCGGGCCGACAGCTTGCAGCCCGGAGCTGATGCTGTTGATCCCTGGCAGCCAGCCCTTGCGATGCATCGCATCAGAGACGTTGGCCGCTGTGCATTTGCTGAAGATCTCGCGGAGCTGCTCGGGCCCGCCACGTTTATACAGGTCGGTGGCTACCGCCTCGCCGCTGCGCATTGCCTCGAGAATTATCCGGGTGGCCTCGGTGGCGTCGGGAGCCTTGACAATAGCGCCGCCGACAATAATGATATCGGCGCCGGCCTCCACGGCCAGCGGTGCGGTCTCAGAATTCAGGCCTCCGGCAACTGCGACGGGGATGTTCACGGCTTCGGCCACCTCGCGGAGTTCCTTGAGGGGGTCTTCGCCGCGCATCTGCACGTCAACAGGGCAGTGCACGCCAATAATCGCCGCCCCCAGCTCCTGGACAGCGCGGCCTCGCGCCGCCGGCTCAGCGACCTCGCAAAGGTCAACCATTATCCGGGCATCGTAGCGCTGGCCGGCTTCGATGCACTCTTCAATGGTGGCATCGGAGGCTCCGCCCAGCACCGTCACCACATCGGCTCCGGCCTGCGCAGCCGTCTCCACCTCCACACGGCCCGCGTCCATCGTCTTCATATCGGCGACCACGGTATGGTCGGGGAACTCTCGCTTCAGCGCCCGCACCGCCTCCAGCCCCTCGCACTTAATCAGGGGCGTGCCGGCCTCCAGCCACTGCGCGCCACCGGCGACGGCCTCTTTGGCCGCCCGCAGCGCCCGGCTGAGATTAGTAAAGTCCAGTGCAACCTGCAGAATAGGTTCTGACCGGGTCATATGCTATCGCTTCTTTCTTGCTCTGGAGGTACCCCCCATTTGCGTCCTCTCATCAGTTGCATTCTTCCACACATTCGTCTTCTGCTAGTGGCCCTCGGGGGGAGTATACCAGTAATAACGCCGATATTGAGTTAGGAGCTGCGCGGCAAACGACTCCGCTACTTGCATGTGGCCGGCGACGATTCTGGGCGCGCCAGGTAGGATTCTTGTGTCCCTTCCCCTAAACAGGGCTTGAGGCTGCCCAACCTGTAGTTGTAAGCTGACCTGGTTCTTGACCGCGGTAACCTCGCTCGTTACGGCATTCCAGTGGACCTGGAAGCCTGCGCGCTCCAGTACCTGCCTGATTCCTACCCAGTGAAAAGGTGGTTCTTCGGATATAGGTATTCTTCGAGCCATGAGAATACTCGCGATATTGCTCGGCTCCCAAGGCCTGACCCGCCAGGACATATCGGCCTGGCGAGCTATCTCGTTGAGTATCTCGCGCGGCGTGGCGTTCTCAACGGAGAATGTAACTTTTGGCCCGAAGTCTGGTGAGTGACGCAGCCCTCCACCCGTTACCAACCCCGTTTGTTCACGAACGACCCTTAATATTCTCATGCTAGCATGTGCGTACGCAGCATCTATGACTTCAAATTCGGGAATGATAATGCTGAGTGGATAATCGGCGGTTTCATAGGCGGCTCGCAAGATGAAATTGACGTATTCCCCATCGCTGGTCCACAAATAGCGCGGATCCAAACTCACAAGCTTATCCAACAGATCGTGCACTCTTATCTCGTTGACCTCGAACGAAAGGAGCTTGGGCTCCGCCTCGGGTATCTTCCACCAGATTTGCTCAATCCCATGGCGCAGCCCATAATCATTGCCCAATATGCTCAATATTGTGGACACAGTCGCCTCGGTGATCGAGAGGCTTTCGATAACGTCATCTAATCCCAGCACAGGCTGAGCCGGCGGAAAGTGCCTTGCCCACATCGCCTCCTCAGTGGATAATGCAGGACCAGGGCCGACATTTATCGATCGCACCGGTCGGGGCTTCTCGCTTGGGGTGGGTGCGGCAACGCCAATACTGTCTGGCCTCGGGGCTGCCATAACTGCAGTCAGCCCCAAGTCCTGCACGGCGAGAACGGCAGCCAGCACCAAAGTTATCCCCGTTTGCTGCTTAAGACGAATTTTCATTTCAGTCCACGGCCTTTCTAGCGCTTACGCCCAGGAGCGTGGCGATGCGTTCTTCTTCTGTCAATATCTCTCCAGTCTCCAGGTCAAGGGCGCGGATTGCGCCGTCCACTGGCGCGGTGGCTAGCTTGCCAGCGGCGTCCGGGTTGCCCATCAGGTGTGGGGCGTCAAGCAACCCGATTTCGATGGCCTGGGCAATGACTTCCGGGTCAGTCAGCGGATCGGATTGGCCCCTGCCCAGTGATTTGATAGCTTCTATCAGCAAGTTCGCGTCACTGACCAATTCTTCCTTGCGCTCCTGGACGCAGGGATCAACAGTCATCTGGGGCATATCTATCCGGCAGTTGCGGATCACGCCGTGGACAATCCGGCAGCTTTCGATGACTTCGTTGGCAGTTGCTGCATGGTCGCCCTCCGAGTATCCCACCACATGGATAATGGCCGGCTCAATTGTCAGTTGAATAACGGTGGAGGCCGCCAATTGTCCCTTGGCGACGTCCATATCTGCCGCAAAACTGAGCAGGCCGGCTCGCGTCTGCCGCAGCGCGGTGAAATCATCGTCATGCAGCGACTCAATCAGTTCTATTTTCGCCAGCATCTTGGCCAGGTCCATCGCCGGAGAGATCGCCGCCGGCGAGCTGAACATATACTGAGCGATATAGGTATCCGCGCCCACTGCCTTGCAGTTATAGGCTCCCAGGTAGGCGGCGACCACGGCAATTGTATCATGAGCGTCGCGCATGCTCCAGTGGTGAGCTTCGTTGCACTCGACGGGAATGCCCCGCTGGGCGTACCAGGTCATGGCCTGCTGGTTTTCGGTGATTGACTGACGCGGCGGACGGCTCGAGCGGCCATCGAGAGTATTGTACCAGCACAGCGGAATCGCGCCCCAGGCATTATTGATTGTTTCCACCGCCAGCTTGGCCCACTTTATCAGATCACGGGTCCCGCCGTAAATGCGCACCAGGGGGTAGTTGCCGGTACGCGTCGCTTCGTAAATCGCCTCAAGGTCTTCCGGTGAGCGCAGAGCCACCCCCCCGGCACCGGACTGTTCTGGCTTCATCTCTTCCGGGCGGAAGAAGCTCTCCTGAGCGTTCTGGTCGGGCCCCAGGGAAAGGATGTCGAGCACTTGCGCCTCGGCTATCTGACGCGCTCCTGCGACTGTGGTAGCCACCTCCGGTTGGCCGTAGTGGTGCCGCAGCAGGGGATAAGGCTGCCTGTTAGCAACTCGCTCCAGTAACGTGTTGCCCCAGCTTTCCTGCCCGCCTTCGCGCTCTTCGCCACGCAGAAACGCCAGGACTTCTTCAGGGCCGTCCTCGCCGGTGAATACCCGCTCGAATAGCCCGCTTTTTTTGGCAACCTGCGCCACCGGCGGCGTTCCGCCAAAGACAAAGCGTCTGCCTAGAAGGTCGCGTTCGCTCAGGAGTTGCTGAAGCTCGCTGATGAGGGCCTCGGCGACCTGGGGAGTCAGCCGGTAGCTTATTGCCACCAGTTCAGGTCGGTGCTTCTCGATTGCGCTTACAAATTCGGCGACGCTGGTCGCTGGCCCTAGAAAAGTGGTTTCATACCCAACAGAGCGAGCCAGATTCAGAAAACTCAGCACCCCGGCCACATGCACGCAGTTGCCCAGAGCCCCGGCGACAACGGTTCGCTCAGTTTGGCTCACCGGGCTCTCCCTCCATAACCAGGCGCTGGATTTGACGAATGGTCAGGCCGGCCAGGCCCAAGTTCTCGGCGGTGCGTCCCTCAGCCCGCAGGTCTCTGCCCACCAGGCAGGATGCAAGCTGGATTACTCCTTCCATCGTCGGCATCTCTACCCCCAGCATCTTACCCAGTGACACCATCGGCACCAGGCCGGTGGGCACATCCTCCAGAATGTAACGATGAGCAACTGTTGGCGGAGCCATTATCCCCTTGTAGCCCGGATTGGCGGCTATTGCTTCGTGAAGGTTACTGCCAGCGGCGCTGTAGGCCACGAACAGCCAGTTGCGCGCCGACATAACTCCGACGCCCAGCGCATCCCCCAGTCTGACTCGCTCCCGGTCCATCTCCTCCAGAACCTGGGCCACCGAGGGTGTAATGCCCTGTAGATAATACTGGAAGTCGCCGTGAGTATCTTCGACCCGACCGGCATTCATCGCTAGCACGGTCGGATGAAAGATGACACCCACGTTGTTCAGACTTGTTTTTAGCACGTTATCTCCCGGCACAAACTGGGGATAGGCGACGCGCAGTGCCGTGACTAGCTCGCTGGTGCGGTAGCTAGGAATAGCTGCCACTGGGACGCTGTTTTTCATCGAAAAGATCCGCACCTGGGCGGGCTGTGTCGCACGGCTGGCGTAGATGAAGGTTTGAGCTTCGCTGATCAGTACGTCAGCAGTGCAGCCTGCATCTGTTATTATATGACGGAATTCCAAAGCACCGCCGGTCCGCCCGGGATGAAGCACCACGATCTGCCCATCGCGCAGGTGTGGGGCGGCCACCTCGGCCATAAGCGAGTGGGCCGTGGCCGGCACCACCACCATTACCATATCAGCATCGCATAGCGCTTCGCCGGCGTCGGTGGTAGCCAGTTTTATGGGAGCCAGTCCCCCCTCCACGTCATCCAGTCCGGGGGCAAGCAGTTCAATATTGCCCCTTTCCTTAACAGGGATCAGTCGCTCCTCGGAGCGGTTGTAAAGATTAACTTCAAAACCCTTCAGGGCCAGATGTGCTGCCATGGCCGTACCGCCATGACCGGCTCCCATCACGCAAAAGCGAGGCTTTTCCTTTTCCATAATTCCTCCTCGAAAAAGTGATCTGGCAATGGAACGGGCGGTGAAGCAGCGCGGCAGCAACTGCTGTGGCGTAGCCCTGCGGTGTGCGTTCACTGGTGCCTGCTACTGTGGTTAATAATACCCGCTCAGCGACTGGTTGTCAATGATGCGCGGCTCCATACTGCTCGTTGCCGGCAGGAGATATGAGGCCTCGCCGCGAATTGCAATATGGTAGTCAGCAATGGTGAGGAGTGGTATCGAATGGAAAGAACAGAAAGCTTTCAATTAGTGGCTACGCCACATATCATCTTCGGCAGCGGCGCAATCGAGCAGGCCGGTCAGTGGTCCGCCCGGCTGGGCAGCAAAGCGCTGCTGGTGACCGGGCGCAGTTCACTGCGCCGTTCCGGGTGGCTGGATGAGATTGTCAGCAATCTCAGTGACCACGGCGTCGCGGCTACGGTGTTCGAGGGCGCTGAGCCTGAGCCGTCGGTGAACATGGTGCAGGCCGGTTGTGAGATGCTTTGGGAGGCAGACTGTGACCTGGTCATAGCTGTCGGCGGCGGCAGTAGCCTGGATGTGGGAAAGGCGATCGGCGCGCTGGCCGGCGAGTCGGGCGAGGCTGCCGAGTACCAGCGCGGCCGCCAGATAACCGAGCTGGGCGTGCCCATTATTGCCGTACCCACTACCTCGGGGACGGGCAGCGAAGTGACACCGAATGCTGTGCTCATCGACCAGGAACGTGGCGTGAAGGCCAGTCTTAGGGGCCAGGGGCTTATCCCGCACGTAGCTATCGTTGATCCCCAACTTACGCTGACCCTGCCGCCGGCCGCCACGGCCTTCGCAGGCATAGATGCTTTCACCCAGGCCCTGGAGGGCTTTACCTCGACGGGAGCTAACCTGGTCACCGACAAATTCGCTGCCGAGGCGCTCGTCCACCTGGCCGGAGCAATTCGCACTGCTTACAGCGACGGCGAGGACCTGGCGGCCCGCGAGCATATGAGCCTGGGCAGCTTGCTGGCCGGCATCGGCTTTGCCAGCTCGCGGCTGGGCCTGGTACACGGGCTGGCTCATCCGGTCGGCATCGCCAGCGGTCAGCCCCACGGACGGGTGTGCGGGCTGCTGTTGCCTCATGTGATTGACTTCAATCTGGAGGCGGCTCAAGAGAAATATGCTCGGGCGGCGCGCCTGGTGGGTATCACCGGTGATAGCGATGACGAGGCTGCTGCGCTATCCCTGCACGATTGGGTCACTCAGTTGGTCGAAGATTTGCCAATCGGCCAATCGCTTTCTGACCTGGGTATCAATGAAGAGGACTTGGAGCCGATGATTGCACCGGCAATGGCCTCCGGCTCTACAAGGCACAATCCCCGTGGGGTCACTGAGCACGAACTGCGGCAATTCCTGGAGCAAATGCTCTGAGTTACCCATTAGTGTCAGGCAATAGAATGTGAAATTCTCCTGTGGGAGGTCATTATGGAACACGTTAACGAGCACGAATGTGAGTTCCGCTTTGGCGATCACGGCCCCAAATACCTGCTGCGGGGACCGCGCCTGGAGTGGGGTATCATCCGCTTCCAGCCCGGCCAGGAGTTGGGAGCACACAAGCACGAGGAGGTCGAAGAGACCTTCTACTTTGAAGAGGGGACTCCGCTGATGGTCGCCGATGGGGAGGAGTATCGCGTGGTTGCCGGCGATGTCTTTCGCCTGGAGCCAGGGGAGAGCCACAACATCATCAACGACACCAACGCTGAGACGCGCATCATATTCATCAAGTGTCCATATCTCCCTGGCGACAAGGTCGAAGTTGACCAGGCCTAGCCCCCAGCTCTAGTGGGACTCGGCAACGCATTCAGCCAGCGCCGTGGCTATCCGCTGGGCGGCGCGGCCGTCGGTGGGGCCGAGGTGGTAGGCGATATAGTCGTCACGGGCCGCGCTCAGTGCGGCACGGGCTTGGGAATCCTCCAGCAGTTCGCGCAGCTTGGTGCGCAGGTCCTGGGGCGTATATGCAGCCGCCACTGCCCCCCGCCTGGGAAAGGGGTAAGGATTGGGCTGGCCGGTGAAGTTGACCATGATCGCTGGCTTGCCTGCCAGTACCGCATCGAGCAGCGTCGTGGAGAATCGCGAGATAAATAGGCTGCAACCCGCCATCAGCTCCGATAGCGGCTGCTCCCCGTGACGGACAATACGCACCAATGCGTCAGTTTCGTCCACCAGTTGCTGATAATACGATATGTTGTCAGCATCGTTGGGATGGACTTTTAGGATAACCTCTCGTCCCAGACTCTTGCACGTGGCGAAGAGCACTCTCAGCCATGAATGCTGGCTGCGGCGGCGTTCAATCTGCTCGTCAGGCTGACTGGCAACCAGCACATAACCCTCGTCGCGCTGACCGACGGTTGGCTGGCTGATATTATCGTAGAACGGACTGCCCACGATTTCCGCCGGTGCAGCAGCCCCTTTGCCCTCCAGCAATTCGGCAGCCGGCTGATGAAATACCAGAACCCTTCGGTAGGGCCGCGTGGCTGTTAGCGCATTGTGCGTGCCCATTATACCGTGCTGGAGAAACACAGTGGGTATGCCCCGCCCTTGAGCTTCCACCACCACTGCATTCATAGCGTGCCCGTCACCGGGCAGGTGCATCGTGACCACTGATTTGGGCTTTATCTGGTCGAGTATGGCCCCTGCCAGTCGGCCGCGCCAGACCACCCGAGGCAGGTAAGCCGCCAGCGTGTAAGTCAGCCGCAGCTCGATGGCCTCCAGAAGCGCCTCGTGAATCTGCTCGCCAAGGCGCAATTCTTTCACGCGGCGATGGTAGGCCCTCATTATCGCCGGCCAGCGCCCCAGCCACGACCAGGCAGTGCGCGACAGGTTAGGCTCGACGAACGAGCTGGCCGGGCAATGCTCAAGCTGCGCCTGCTGGAGCTGCTGGGCCAGGCCTCCGGGCTGAAAATCGACGGCTAATGAGGTCAATCTCTGCTCGCTGCGCAAGGCTGTCGCCACGGCCGCGATGATTGGCACTATGGTGGGACCGTAGGCCAGAAACATTACATCCGGCTTGGTGTGCTGCCGGGTTTTTCCAAGGGGGCGGTCCAAGTGTGACAGCTCCTGGATTGCCTTCGCACTGCCCAGTGGTCCGGCTAGCCAGCGGCGCAGCCGATACCACGTGGCCGACCTGCCTCGCCGGTAGCCAATATCCAGCTCATCAGCCACCGCCTGGGTTGGCTCGCTGACAGCAGCCAGGCCGTTCCACCAGTGTAGATTGCTGATGCGCTCGCGGCTCTCGATGGCAGTGGCCTGTTGGCAGTCGGCAGTCTCTAAAATGAACTGCTTGCGAGCCAGTAGTGGGGTTATAGCACGGTAAGCGAAAACGTCGCGCATACTATCCCAGACCGAGGCGTGCAGACCGGGCAGAGAAGTAGTGAGGACTTCTGGCAGGGCTTGCTCTATGAGGCTAAGAATCTCCCAGGCACGCGGTACGATCTCGCGGGCCATCTGGTAGTAGCGCTCAGTGCTGGGCCAGGCAAATTCCCAGGGCTGCCCGCCCAGAGCCAGGCCCTCCTCTTTAGAGAGGCGGGCGGGATAGCGCCAATCGGATGCTAATAGGGTTGGGCTGTTGTCAGTTGCTGTTGAGTTGGTCATCAGGCGGCACGTGGCTGCCGGCAGGGGTCGGCACTGGCTTTTGGTGGCAATTGACCGACAACTACTGGGTGATCTTTCCTGACTCCATTAGATATTTGTACTGAGCCTGAGCCAGGGCTATATCCAGTCCACGGTCTATTTCGCAACTTCAATCAGCTCTCTGGCCGTTTCCGGATTACCATTATGATTATGGTTGATACCTGCCTCGGCGATAATATATGTGGGTTCGCCAGGCCGTGCTCGCCGATCGCCTATTTGGATGTATTGGGCGGTGTTACCCGTGCATAGTATCGCCTATCAGCCTCGCGGCGTACAGGTTGTTAGGCAGCATAAGTGTTTCCGTATTTGTTCGTCCCAGCTCACTCGGTCCTTCCCACCCAGCAAACTGATCTGCTTGCAGCGCCAGTTCATAATCCGGTATTGATGTTCATAGGCTGGTGGTAGCCAGCAGTCCCAGACGCCCAAGAACCTGCTCGAACAGCATCTTTAAGCGATGCTTCTGGATGTTGATGAAGTGTCGAACATGCCGAGACCAAGCACGGCGTCGGCGTCGCCGGCAAAGCCGCTGAAGATTAACACATTGACTGGTATCCGCCCACGGCGAAGATGCAAGAAACCAAACAAACTCTGTCCAGGGCGTTGGTCCCTGCACTGCAGCCAGTGTGTAGAGACCGGCCTCGGCTATGATCTGATCCCAGGTAGCCCGGCGCAAGTGCCACTCAAGTTGTCCAGAACCACCTGTATGGCGCCGGAAGCCCTCATGACGCCCTGACCAGCCATGCCATAGGCAGTTCGGTACCTCCAAACAAAACGCGCCCTGCTCCTTCAGCAGCGCTCCGACTTTCCGTAACGCTGGACGCGGATCAGGGAAGTGTTCAAAGACTCCTAGACTGATAACGAAGTCAAATTTCCTTGCGGGTTCCCACGACAAGAAATCAGTACAAAGCACCTCGACGTCTTCGCATTGCGATCTGGCCAGTCTTACGGCCTCTTGGGAGAAATCCAAGCCAGTCAGCCGCAGCCGGCCGCGTGATCGGGCGGCAAAGTAACGCAATGTGTGACCACTTCCGCAGCCGACGTCAAGCAATTCGCCCACCAATGATCGTCCCTGGCATCGCGCGAAGCACTCCAGCAGCTCGAAAACATACGCATCATGATCGGAGTCGGCCCAGATCTGAGGATTACATGCAAAGCGTTCGTCATATTCGCGGATTACCTCAGCCTGCGCAGGCAGATCAACCTCCATTAGCTGCTCCAAGTAATCATCCTCTGCTATTTTCTGTTTCACATCCAACCTGTCCAACTATGGATTGACGGTACTAGCAGACTGTCGGAGCGCCCCGAGAGCCCGTGGATATGAGCGGTTCGCTGTCTAAGCTTCGGCTCACCATACCTACACATTTTCGGTCGGTCCAAACGGTTCTCCGACAGGCTGCTAGAAAGGCTCCTGTTGTGGGCCAATGGCTGGCAAGAGCTTTCGAATAAGCTCCAGGTCGTCAGCTGAGTCGATATCGATTGACCGCGCCGGGTCCATGATGATCGCGCGTACGTCATCCCCCAGCCTGTTTTGATACTGGCGCAGGATAGCGGTACGAGTGACAAATAGCGCACCGTTTTCGGAGTATTTGTCTGCTACCTCGTGAGTGAATTGCCGTCCGGCGTAGTCGTACTCGGGCTGCCATACATCCCCTGGGCCAATTGTGCCCATCTTGTCCCAATGCTGGATAGGCTGAACACTCAATACTGCGTCACAGCCAGTCTCTGTGAGCTTCCGGATGCCTGCATCAATAATCTCACTGCCGCGCATTGGCGAGGTGCACTGCAGCAAAGCTACCGCATCTGGTACGTATCCTTCTTTCTCTTCCAGATAGTCCAAAGCATGCAATAGCGCCGGCTCGGTGTGCGCGTCGTCAGTAGCGAGTTCAGCAGGACGTTCAATGATCTCGGCACCCGCTTGCTGAGCAATCTCGGCGATCTGTGCATCATCCGTTGACACGACCACGCGACTCAGCAACTGGGCCTCTCTTGCGAACTGAATTGTCCAGCTTATCAGTGGTTTGCCTGCCAGGCGAACAATGTTCTTGTCTGGTATCGATTTCGAGCCGCCTCTGGCAGGAATTACACCCAAGACCTCGAGTTCGGTCACCGTACGTTCCTCACTTGATTGGGTGCTCTTCTGCACTATTATCTCCCTTTGTTGCAGCAGATGATAGCCACTGCCGCTTGAGTTATCCCGTCGGCCAACAGGTCTATTCGGTCTTTGTTGCATATTCACTACACGCTGTTGCTTTGCGTCTCATCACATCCAGACTTATCATCTCGCAGTCTTGGCAAAGTGGCAGGCTGTCAAAGGCTAATTGGCAGTGGCGCCGTCGTAAATGGTTGAGCCGTTCGTTGTGCGACCAGAAGTCGGTGATATCTGCTTCTGTGATCTTTCCTAATGCCAGCTCGCCGTTTATGTTAGTGCAGCAGGGCACTACAGTCAGATCGGAGAGAATTACCAGGTACGACCACAACGCCGGGCAGGGCCGCAGTTCGTCATCTGTGGTCCGTTCCGTGTAGGACAGTCCTTCGAGGCCGCCGTATTCGTGCACGCTCCGGATTCGCAATTCGTCAGCTACTGGCTGCCACAATTCTGCGAACCGGGCCATCTCCTGCCGAGTTGGCTCCATCAGCATCGTCTGGATGACCCCGCGTGGCCGCTGTTTCCCCAGTTCTGCTCGAATTTGGAAGAAGTTCCGCACATTGGCTGCCACTTCTTCATACACAGCCCCGCGGCGCACCGCTTCATAGGTCTCAGCGTCAGCCCCCTCCAGCGAGAAGACCAACTCGTCCAACTCTGCCTTGATCAGTTCCTCGCTAGCTGCCTCATCAAGCAACACCGCGTTGGTGTTTATTTCCACACTGGGGATGCCAATTTGCTTGCAGTAGCGAATCATCGGGATCAGTTCGCGATGCAGCAGCGGTTCTCCCAGCAGGAAAAGGCGAATTCGCCTCACATCTGCTTTCTTGACTTTGTCAGCTATATCCTGAAACTCCTGTTGCGTCATATGCCGGGCCGGCCGAGTCATGGCCTCCCGCGGGCACATAATGCAGTCCAGGTTGCAGGTATTATTGATCTCGACCTGTACCCAGTCGGGCTGTGGGGGTACTCTCCGCAGGCGGCGACGCCATCCACGTAGCCTCTCTCTTACTCGGGTCACAATACCTTTCGGCATTTCGCTTCCTCGGTTTAGTCGCGCCTGGGATGCTGCTTTCTGCAGGTTCTATGTGTTCGGCTGTCGCGCAACCCCACAGTTTTCAGTGGGCGAACTGGGGCCGACTGGTTGACAGAATGCTGCTATTGGGATAAACAATAGGCGAACCAGTGATTTGTATAATGCGAATTCTCCGTCGCTCAACAATATACCTTCCTGCCCTGCGGTCGGCAATATTCATCTGTGACCGGTCTGCCGCTGCTGCTGCCAGGTTGAAATGGCACTTGGGGCACAGGCTGGCTTGGCTGTTGGTCATGAGTGTGGCTCTGTTTGGGGTGCAGCCGCTCGCCTTTGCCAGCTCACTTGAAGACAGCACCACTCAGTTGCGCGAGACCCTGGCCGGGCTGATGGCTCATCCAGCCCTGGACGGGGCGCGGGTGGGGGCGGCGGTAGTTTCCATCCCCAGCGCAGATACTGTGTACAGCCTCTATCCGGAGGAGTTGTTTGTGCCGGCTTCCACTATTAAGCTGGTAGTGACCGCCAGCGCGCTTCGCCTGCTGGGGCCACAGTTTGTCTATCATACTTCGGTATTGAGCGGGGTCCCTCCCACCCAGCAGGGCGTGATACCCGGTGACTTGATCATCAGGGGGACTGGTGATCCGACGCTCGACTCCGGTCAGTATCGCCAGATTGCCTGCCAACTTAAGGCGCAAGGTATCAATGCTGTGCAGGGCGACATAGTCGGTGAGGGGCCGGTGACGGCTGCTGACCGTGCCGGAGGCCGGGGTGCGGCCCGTGCCTTGCGCCAGGCGCTGGTGGGGCAGGGCATCCCGGTGGCCGGCTCGCCTACTGCGGGCACAGCGCCGCCCAGTGTCTACCTGCTTTATCGAAAGGTGTCAACCAGCCTGCGCGAATACATTCAGGCGGTAAATCTGTACTCGGATAACCAGCGGGGCGAGCGATTGCTGCGCAGCCTGCGGGCCAGCTTCGGGGATAGTGGTAATCCCTACGGATTCATTAGTGAGTTGTGGGCCGAGGCTGGGCTGGATGTCTCCAGCCTGCAGCTTGTTGACGGTAGTGGAATGTCCTACCGCAATCGGGCCAGCCCGGCTCTGTTGACATCGGTGCTGGTGGAGATGGCCCACAACAGTTCGCAATTCGCTGCGCTGGCCGATTCTTTGCCCATAGCTGGCATATCTGGCACTTTGAGCGGCAGGATGAAGGATACAGTTGCCGAGGGGCGTGTTTATGCCAAGACCGGTACGCTCAACCGGATAAGCTGCCTGGCGGGATACGTCATCGTAGACGAGACCCCTCGTTTGGCCTTTGCTCTGATGATGAGCGGATATTCCTGCTCGGCCAGCAAGGTCCGCAAAATCCAGGACCAGGCAGCCATACATCTGGCCCGATATGCCTTAGCCGCCAGCGCTCGCCCCTCACCGCCGCGTCTGGCTCCACCCTCTTTGCGCACTGCCCCGCTGCACCAGTGACCGGCCCGCCGTGGGCTAGTAACTGGCCAGTCTGTGGTATTCATCGAGCATGGCCATGAAGTTGTCGTACTTGCTGCCTACGGCGATGCTATGGCTGGAGCCGAGAATGAATCCACCGCCGGGCTTGGCGCATTGCATCGCCCGCCGAACATCCTGCCGAACATCTTCGGGGGTGCCGCTGACTATGTTCTCCACCGCCACTCCGCCCCACAGAGCCAGTCTATCACCGTGACTGTGCTTTACCGCGCAGATGTCCATACCAGCAGTCGGCTGGATGGACTGGTAGCAGTCGTAGCCGATCTCCACAAAGCAGTCGAGCAGAGGCGCGTTGTTGCCGCACGAATGCTTAATCACCTGCAGACCTCTGCTGTGGATCTGTTCGACCCTGTCTTTGTTAGCCTGTAGGAAGAGGTTCTTAAACATTTCCGGGCTGATAAACGGACCCGATTTCTGTCCAAAATCAATGCCCCACAGGACGGCATCCTGCCCCGGATGTATTGTGACCTCGTCGGCCAGATTCTGTTGCTTGACCAGATAATCAGTCGCCGCTCTTACCACTTCGGGCTGCTCAATCAGCGCGATTAGACCCCTTTCCATAGCGCCACCACCAGCACCGAATCCATTTCCGAGAAAGACAATACCGACCTCGCCACCCGAGGGCCCACAGATGAATTTTTCGTTGACAAATTCGCTGATCGTGCGATCCAGAATCTTCCATGACCGTTCATTGCGCGCCGGCTTTTGCGGCTCACCGGTGAAGTCTGCGACGGAGAACTGCGTCTGCTCGGCTACGGGGTCTTTGACACAGGTAATATCTGCGGTAACCTCAGAATATTTATAGATTCGACCGTACTTGTCTTCCCAGGTGTTGTCGGCGATTTTCCGGGGCGGATGGTCATTACTCGGCGGAGGAATATACCAGGTGGCATCGGCAGACAGGTTGACGATATCCAGGTCTAGATTCCTGTGCAGCTCAATGTGATCTTTCGCATAGCTGTCAGCCACCTCGTCGTGGCGCCCTTCCCAGAAAGCAATCTTCGATTTAGCTTTCGCGCGTAGATAGGTCTCGTGGCCGAGGATCTTCTCGACAGTGTCGAAATCAATAGCGTACTCGCCGATAGGCACTCGATCAGGCTCTTCGAATTGTAGGGCGGCCAGCACGCGCTCTTTGGAAGTCAACTGCTGGTTAATACCTCCCGGCTCAGTCACAGGCCTAGTAGTCTGGCCGCATTAGCCCCCAGGATCATCGTCCGCTGCTCCTCGCTGAGGTCAAGCCGATTCAGCCCGTCCAGTACCTCGCGGGGCGATTGCCACGGAAAATCAGAAGCGAACAGTACGCGTTCAGGCCCGTGATTGCGGATGATACGGGCAATCTGCTCGTCGCTGGCCTTGTCGAAGACATAAGACAGGTCCATATAGATTTCCTCGCCGACCAGGTACTGTTCTACCTCGTCCCACATTTGATAACTCCCCAGGTGGGCGGCTATGAACTGAAGCCGGGGCAACATCCGATGCAGCTTAAGCAGCCGTTGCGGAGTAGGCTCAACGTGCTCGATGGGCTTGATCTCCTGGCCGGCATGCAGCACCACAACTAGCCGCCCCGCTAGCTTCTCCAACTTCTCCAGTGTGGCGGGGGCCAGCAGCTCAAACTCCTGGAAGTGAGGCTGGAGCTTAACCCCCCGGAAGCCGTGGTCAACCAGGAATTGAATCTGCTCATCCCAGTGGGAATCGGCCGGATGCAATGCACCGAGGGGAATCAGCCGCTCACTGGCGAGGCTGGCCATCCACCGGTTTATCGAGCGCACCTGCTCGGGACTGGTGGCGACCGGACAGATGACAGCGGCATCCACATCGGTCTTGTCCATGTGCGCCAGCAGGTTATCTACGCTCGGCCGCATCAGCGGCCGAGCGCCGTAGGCCGCCTCCAGCGCCGCCATCGCCTTGTCCACTACCTTCTCCGGGAAAATGTGGGTGTGTGAGTCTATGATTCGTGGCTTCATAGGGGTTGCTGGTCTCGACGCCTCTCAGTGCCCCGCCGTAGCTGGGCCATTGGGCGCTATGCACAGCATTTCCAGGTTGTCAGCGCCGGTGCAGCGGAACTGGTGCTCCTCATTGGGCGAGATGAGAATTGCCCGATCCGGTCCCAGGGGTACTTCACCCTCGTCAGTCACCAAAACTCCCTCGCCACGCAGCACGTACACCTCGTGTTCCCAGTTGTGGGTGTGTCGGGGAGTATGTCCGCCTGGGGCAATGATGAAGCGCCGCAGGGCAAAGTTAGGTGCCCCCCGCGATTCATCCAGTAGCCATTGGACCTGCGTATCTACGGCGCCTTCACTTGTCACTGTACTACGACTGGCCTCTTGCACATTGACTACGTACATAACTGCTACACCGCCTCCGTGGTCTTTCGGTAGGATATGCGTCCCGCCTGGTCACCCCACAGACAGGGTGCCCATTGTGCCCGAGTACTACCTACAGTTCGATTTCCATCCCATCGTAGCCCACTTCGATAGGGGCAGGTGCCAGTTTGTCAACCAGTTGACTGTGGTTAAGATCGCCAGTGTGCGAAAAATGATTGGCAATGATGCGGCTTGCCTCATCTATTGCTCCGCACTTCAGCAGCCGCGTGCGCACATCTATGACAGCTTCTACGTTCATATGGTATTTGCGGTAGTCCAGTGTGCCGGCGGTGCAGTCCACGATGGCTGCGTCAAACCGATGTTGTTCCAGCACTTGCCAGGTTTCTTCGTCCCACCAGCCGGTGTCATTGCCCACCAGCACATGGTGGTCACTGGATTGCAAAATGTAGTTGAGACAGACTTCCTCCGGGCCGTGCTGAGCTCGAATGGCTGTGGCACTGCGCTGCTCATCCAGTTTGATGGTTTGGCCCACCTTGACTTCGGAGAAGTCAAGGGAGCATTCCTCAAGCGACTCGGGGAATGCTTCGTTCAGCATCTGTCCTACTATGGAGTTGCCGTGAACAGTTAGCCAACTTGGTTCGGGCCGTGTGTCAACTCCTGGTGGCCGAAAGTACAGGTTCATTGGATAGAGGTGGTCCGCGTGTGAGTGAGTTATTAGCACGTGGCGCAGCTTGCTGTAATCGAGATTCCAGGCGATCTGAGCTGAGAAGAAGTCTGGCCCCAGATCAATCATAATATCATCGTCCCACAGGTATGCAGCGCGCCGCCGGATATCGTGGCCACCCTTCTCGCGCGCCGTCTGACAAACCTGACAGCAACAAAACAGCGCCGGAATACCCTGTGCCGCACCACTACCGAGAATCTTCAGCTTCATCAACGATTACCCGCTTATGGGTTCGCTGCAAACCGAACGCCGGTTCCATCAAAGTGCATATAGTGCTGCCCTGGCTGCAAGTGCAGGACCTGTAGAGTTGCGCCAGTGGGTAGCTCAACTAATTCCGGCTCAGGTCTTACACGAGCTTTGGGGTTAAGGAATATCACGCTGGTTACACTGTCTGGCAACCGCACCGGACTGAGAAAGGCCAGGCTCGGCCGCGGCGGCGACATCGTCTGCTGCAGCAAATAGCCGTCATGCTGAGGCAGATAATAGCGGATTATGTGATAGAACATACGGGCATCTGACTGGACGATCACTGCTTCCTCGGGCCGATAGTTGTGCTCGATATAACCAACGACCGACTGTAGCTGGCGGGCATGAGTGTGGGTCGCCGGCGCCGACTGCAAGGTAAATACGCCAACGTTCAGCACTACTGCGGCTGCCAGCACCACCGTCATGCAAGCCGGGAAGCTCCGCGACTGCTTTCCTGGCAGGAGCTGGCACAGGTCGGTACAGAAAAGGTATATTCCCACGGCTGCGATCAGGCAAAGCGCGGGTAAGTAAATCAAGGCGTAGCCACGGTTGAGCATATGAATCAGCAGGTGAAAAGCCATAATTGGCAGTAGCCAGGCGACCAGTAGTTGAACTCGGTTGTCGTTCCAGATAAGCTGTGGACGCAGCAGTCGGCCCGCCGCGTAGATAAGTGGTATCAGCCAGGCTATCGCAGACAAGTGGGAATGGCCGCCGAACAGCAGCTCCGACCATATAGAAATCCTATGAGCAAGCCTCTGTATCACGGCGTTTAGACCTTCTTCGGCCACGACAAATACCGAGCTGCTATAGATGACCTCCGTCCACTGTGCCTGATTACTGGCCTGGAGGACTGAGTAACCTCCGGCCCAGTGCGACATTACCGCGATCGACGCTGTGCAGAGGACCGCAACTATTAGCAGCCCCCCTATTATGCGATGCCACCCGCTGTGGCGGCAGAGCCACAACCACATTGGTCCTGAGAACATCACTACTTGCTGGCGAAATCCGCCCGCTAGCCCCAGGCATATTGCGGAGATTGTGCTCCATCTGCCTGCCTGGGCACCACGGATGCGGCCCAAATAGGCAGTCAGTGCAACGATACATGCCCAAAAGATGCCTTGGGGGTAGGCCATGCCGGTGGCGCTGAATTGCCAGAAGTTGCTATCCGAGCACAGTAGCAATGCTGCTACCAGGCCCACCCACGGTCCGAACATCGCAGTGCCCAGCAGGTATAGCGCCCCACAAGCCAGCGCACTAGAAGCAATATTGGCAACTGCTATGCTCGCGTTGGCGTCATTGGTTAGTGCGTAAATCAGCCTCGTCGTTGCGATGAAATATGGGTAGCCAGGCGCATGGGGATAGCCACGGGCCATGTCGACCTTCTCAAGCGCAAAAGCATATTCAGCACCATCCGCTTGCACTATCACGGGTGGAATGTAGGGCAAGCGAGTCGCCACCGTTATGACCACCAAGCCCAGGGCAACCAGCCAATCCTTTCGGGTGAACTTGAGCTGGGGGGCAGGAATGCTGTCGCCAATGCTATGGTGTCTCTCGCCTGTTGTATCTGAATTAGCCGCAGGGGCCATCCTCTTGGGTTGACTGACGTTATTCATTGCGCTGACCTATCGCACTTTCGCCTTCGGTCGTTGGCCCTCCTTTCAGACGGTAAATTCATCTCCCAGTCCGGCTGGCTGCATTCCGCGGGTCTAGTTCGTCTCCCTGTGGTCTGTCTCCTCCCGGCAAGCTGGGCAGTAGTCTGGCCCTGGAGTAGGTGAATTGGCAGGCACAAGAGGATAAATGGTATTGTTCGCGAATTAGTGCCAGAGATCAATCTCGCAGGAGAAGAGGAGTGAGATGAAGATGACTCATCCCACAAAGTTGATTATGCTGGTGGCCTGTGGTGTTCTGATCGTGGTGATATCGGCAGTGGCCATCGCCCAGGGCTTTCAGCGGCCACCGCCTACCCCAGCCAATGTCCCAGTGGCGACAGGGTTTTACGGTGGCAGCAGTGGGCCGCTGCCGATGCCGCCTGCGCCAACTCAGCCGGTGATGCAGGTGCACAGTGACCACCTGTTCATCTTGACGGGTGATGTTCTCTATAAGGTTAACGTGTACTCGCTGAAGCAAGTTGGCGTGTTACGGCTGGTCCCTCCGCCACCACCAGTGCACCCCTTCGGTGGACCGGGAGCGCAGCCGCAGTAGGACGGCGTGGGGCGCAGCGAGGGTGCACCATTCGTCGTGTCTCTCAGGTTGGCGATGATCCTCAGGCCAATACAGAGTTGGTGATAACGGAACTGCGCACGTAGCCCAGTCAACTGATGGCAGCGATGCATTCTGCCCCCACTACATTTGTCCAAAGATAGGATAGAGTGATTGAATGTTGAAGCGTAAACCTGGACACTATCGCCCTGGCGCCTTACTTGTAATTCTGTTCACTGTAGCCTGCGTGCTGCAGACATCTGTTGCTCATGCTTACATTGATCCGGGAACAGGTAGTTACTTATTCCAACTACTCATTGGCGGAGCACTGGGAGGAATGGTAGCAATAAAACTGTACTGGAAAGACATAGTGAACTTCTTTCGAAAGCGAGATTCTTCTGACGATACGGAAAACGATGAGAACGAACAAGATTCTTCCTAGCTCTTTTCGTGATCCAAGCGGCTTTCTCTTCCGTCGCGAAGGAGAGCTCTACCGACAAATAAACGATACGTATCGGGAGGAGTATGACCTCCTGATGCACAGTGGCCTTTACGAGGAACTCACACAGACAGAGCTCCTTATCCCTCATCAGGAAGTGGAGCCCAGTGAGGAAATACCGGCCGGAGCTTACAAGCTCATAAAGCCTGAGGAAGTGCCCTTTATCTCATATCCCTATGAATGGTGCTTCAGTCAGCTTAAAGAGGCAGCGCTCACTACGTTGGAAATTCAGCAAAAGTCGTTGGAGTTCGGCATGTCACTGAAAGACGCAAGTGCCTATAATATTCAATTCATAGAGGGTCGAGCCGTCTTGATCGACACACTATCGTTTGAAAAGTATAAAGAGGGGGAGCCATGGACTGCCTATAGGCAGTTTTGCCAGCATTTCCTTGCTCCCCTGTCTTTGGTGGGGTACACCGACGCACGGCTTAACAAGCTTTTGCGCCTGCATGTTGACGGAGTGCCACTCGATCTGGCCAGTAGCCTCCTGCCGTTGCGAAGCCGGATCAATCCGGCACTGCTGGTACATATACACTTCCATGCCAGGACTCAGCAGCGCTATGCGAATAAACCACTTACCAAGAGCCAGATTACGCGCCGCCTCACCCCCTTGGCACTGCAAGGGTTACTACAAAGCATAGAAGCCGCCGTTAGGCGGTTACGATATGAGCCAGGAGAAACCGAGTGGACCGATTACTACTCAAACGAGTCGAGCTACTCCACAGAGAGCTTACAGCATAAAGAGAGGCTCGTCAGCCAGATGCTGGGCAGAGCTAACCCAGCTACAGTTTGGGACCTTGGCGCAAACGTGGGCCGGTTCAGTCAGTTGGCTGCCCGACAGGGCGCCTTGACCATTGCTCTGGACGCGGATCCAGCAGTCGTTGAAGGGCACTATCTACACTGCAAGAGTGTTAACCGACACCAGGTGCTGCCCCTGGTAATGGACCTTAGTAATCCCAGTCCGGGCTTGGGATGGGCTCATCGCGAGCGCCTCTCTCTGGTGGAACGGGGACCTGCCGACCTGACGCTAGTGCTTGCTTTAGTTCACCACTTGGCCATTTCCAATAACGTACCCCTGAGCAAAATTGCTGAATTCTGCAGCGCCATATGCAAATGGCTCATAATAGAATTTGTCCCGAAATCCGACTCGCAAGTACAGAGGCTCTTAGCTACGCGCGAAGACATATTTGATGACTACAACCAAGAGGGCTTTGAGAGTAGCTTCGATGAATACTTCACGATTGTAGACCATGCGCCCCTGATGAATTCACAGCGGCATCTTTACCTGATGTGCAATAGGAAGGCTCTCCGATGAAGAGAGCAGTTATCCATCCTTTGTTGTTCGCGGCCTTTCCCGTCTTGTTTCTGTATTCGCGGAACGTAGGCCAAATACCCCTGTGGCTAGTGGTACGACCTCTGGTGGTGCTGACGGCACTAGCTTTGCTTCTGGGGCTGGGTTTAACCCTATTGTTGAAGAATGCTCATAAAGCGGGAATCCTGGTATCTGCAGTTTTCCTGATAGCCTTCGCTCATGGGGAGCTGGTGGCGTGGCTGGGGAAGCACCTCGCCCCCCTATCACATGAGACCAACACGCAGGCCGCACTAATGGCGGGACTTGCCTTTCTTCTGATAACCTGGAAAACTCTGCAAACCAAACGAGCATTGCGTGACATCACTGTACTATTAAACTTGATAGGGCTGTTTACGGTCGGCATTCTGCTGCCGGGCGCGACCTACCAGCATCTGCGCGGTACGGCCGACATCCGTCCAGTGGTGCTGGAGTACCAAACCTCGGGTGTGCCCACCAATTCCGCGCCTGATATCTATTATATCATCCTGGACGGATATGCTCGTGCCGACGTCCTCGAAAAGATCTACGCGTGTGATAACAGTAGTTTCCTGGATTATCTTAGGAATAAGGGTTTTCGGGTCTGTGATCGTAGCCGGAGCAACTACTCTCAGACAGGATTGTCGCTGGCTAGCTCTCTTAACTACTGCTACCTCGACGATTTGGCACGCCAAATGGGAAAAGCAGGGTCCTCTCGGCTACCACTCTCTCATATG
>JAUVZM010000063.1 GCA_030602615.1 bacterium | reverse complement strand
TGCTTATCCGTCCCGCGCACCACAATCTGATCATTATCGCTGATCTCAATTTCCACGCCTTCCAGAGGCTCAATAACCACCTCGTGGGAGAAGCCGACATAGAGCCGCAAGTTTTTGCCCTGCATCTGGGCACGATAGCCCACGCCCTGGTATTCCAAGCGCTTTTCAAAGCCTTCGACCACGCCCGTGACCATATTCGCAACTAAAGCCCTCACCAGCCCGTGAAGAGCACGATGCTTCTTCTGTTCGGTGTCCCGAGTGAAGATAATCTGACCTTCGTCAATGGTAGCGCTGATCCCGTCAGGTAGCCCCTGGCAAAGTTCCCCCAGCGGGCCCTTAATCGTCACCACATCGTCTTTGATGTCAGCCTCGACCACATCAGGTATCTCAATTGGCGCTTCACCTATGCGCGACATGTTCGCTTGCTCCTCAGCGTTTGATCATCAACGCGTCTGCTGGACTACCACAGCTCACAGATTACCTCTCCACCGGTGCCCGCCTGGCGGGCCCGTTTGGCGCTCATAACACCCTGGCTGGTGGAGACAATAGCTATCCCCATGCCCCCGAGCACACGGGGCAATTCCTCCTTGGTCTTGTACACTCTTCGGCCGGGTTTGCTGACTCGGCGGCAACCATCTATTATCGGCTGATTAAACTCGTCATACTTTAGGCGCAACCGCAAGTCGCGGCCGTGGTTGACCAGTTGAAAACCCCGCAGATAGCCTTCTTCATGCAGAATCCTGGCGATGGCCATCTTCATCTTAGACTTAGGCACATCAACACTGGTACGCCGCGCATTGTAGCCATTGCTAATACGACTGAGCATATCTGCTATCGGATCGGTCACGACACCCATCAGCTACCTCCTAAATCGGCCTGAGCACCTTCATCGCCAGCACCCAGGTTGGCACCGTTGAACAGCCACTACCAACTGGACTTGGTTATACCGGGGACGTTGCCGGCCAGGCTCTGTTCCCGGAAGCAAATGCGACACATACCGAAGCTACGCATATAGCCACGCCTGCGCCCGCACAACTGACAGCGGTTGTAGGCGCGAGTGCTATGCTTAGGTTCCCGCTTCTGCTTGGCAATCCACGATTTTTTCGCCACGGACTTCTGCCTCCTGGCAGTGGGCCGTTGTGAACGTATTTGTTACTACTGTAACCGATTCCACCCGCCTCATTCAGAGACTAGGGGCAGACCAAGTCCCTCCAGCAGGGCCATGCCCTTGTCATCGGTCTGGGCAGTGGTGACGATAGTAATACTCAACCCCCGGGTCTTCTTGACATCATCGTAAGTCAGTTCCGGAAAGATCAGGTGATCGTTGATTCCCATACTATAGTTCCCCCGGCCGTCGAAACCACTGCGCGGCAGACCGCGGAAGTCGCGGATACGCGGCACCGCAATATTGAACAGGCGGTCGGCGAACTCCCACATCCGATCTCCCCGCAGCGTCGCCTTGCAGCCGATGGCCTGGCCCTCGCGTACGCCAAAGGCCGCTATGGACTGCCGGGCGCGAGTGATGCAGGGACGCTGGCCCACTATTAGTGCCAGCTCTTCGACGGCATTCTCCAGAACTTCGAAATTATCGGTCGCCTCGGAGACACCCATGCTCACAGCAATCTTCTGAGGCCTGGGTACCTGCCATATGTTCTGATAGCCGAACTGTTCCATCAGAGCCGGACGAATTTTTTCTTGATACATGACTTTCAGTCTAGGCTGGTAGGCCATTTGACTTGCCTGCGCTTTCACTGGCCGCCTTCGAGGGGCCGCGCCTATGCGCAGCACCGACGGCTCGGCTGTACTAGGTATCACTACTCGTCAATGTCTACACCACATTTTTTGCAAACGCGCACGAGCGTACTATCTTCTCGTTTGCGGTGGCCGACGCGGGTGGGCTTACCGCAACCCGGACAGACCAGCATCACATTGGAAACGTGGATAGGCCCCGGACTTTCAATGATCCCGCCCTGACGGACCTTTTGAGTCTGGCGGACAGCACGCTTGATGGTATTCATACCCTCCACTATAACCCGCTCTTCTTTGGGCAGTACCCCAATCACTCGACCCCGGCGCAAACTGCCCTTGTAAGACCTATCTTTCCCGGAAATTACTATGACCTCGTCGTCGGCCTTGATATGCAGCCTATCCGTGGGCATCTAGACCACCTCAGGCGCCAGAGATATGATCTTTACATATTGCTTAGCCCGCAGTTCCTGGGCAACAGGACCAAATACACGAGTACAAAGCGGGTTGTCGTTCTCGTCTACGATTACCGCAGCATTGTTGTCAAATCGCACCTGAGTCCCGTCAGGGCGCACCACACTCTGGCGGCAACGTACTACCACAGCCCGGATGATATCGCCCTTCTGCACCGGGCTTTGCGGGGTCACCTGCTTGGCCGAAGCCACTATCAAGTCACCCAGTGACGCATACTTCCCACCACTCTTCCCAATTATGTTTATGCAGCCAATCTCCCGGACACCAGAGTTATCAGCTACTTTGAGCCTGGTTTCTTTCTGAATCATTGTTGCAAGCCTCTTACAAACTTGATCGAACTTCCAGCCACCGTCACGCTGCCGTGACTGTTAGCCTTTACCGCTGTCAGCGACGATACGTTGCTCAATATCCGCCGGGACGGGCTGATAGTGGGCAAATTCCGTAGTGTAGCTGGCGCGCCCCTGGGAGAGCGAACGCAAGTCGGCAGCATAGCTGCGCATCTCGGCCACCGGAACCAATGCCTGAACCCGCTGCAGTCCCTTGCCCAGGGCATCCATCCCCTGAATCTGGCCGCGGCGGCTGGTGATATCGCTCATCACATCGCCCATAATGTCGTCAGGCGTGGCCACCTCAATAGCCGCCACTGGCTCGAGCAGCTTTGCCCCGGCTTGTTTCAAGGCCTCGCGCATAGCGATTTCACCGGCCTTCCGGAAGGCCAGATCCGACGAGTCCACCGGGTGCGAGCTACCATCATCCAGGGTGACCTGGACGTCGACTACCGGGTAACCAGCCAGTATCCCCGCCGCCATTGCATCCTGTACGCCCTTTTCGACAGCAGAAATATAATTGGTGGGTACAGCACCACCCTTAACCTCTTTGACAAACTCGAACCCCTCGCCCTGCCGCAGTGGCTCCAGCCGGATCCACACATCACCAAATTGCCCCCGTCCCCCGGTCTGTTTCTTATGACGCCCTTGGACACGCACCTCTTGAGTTATGGTCTCCCGGTAGGCAATCTTGGGCGGCTTCAGGGTGACGTTGACATCAAACTCGTTTTGCAGACGAGTGGTGATGATTTCAACATGCAACTGTCCCATACCCCGAACGATCAGCTCACCGGTTTCCCGGTCGCGCTCATAGGCGAAACCGACATCTTCGTCAGACAACTGCGCCAATGCCCCGGAAAGCTTATCCTGATCAGCGCGCGATGCGGCCTCCAGAGCCACCGCATGCATACCACTGGGCAGAGGCGGACAGTCAAATACAACCTTTTCGCGGCCCTGGTAAAGAGTGGTTCCCGTCCGCACCTCTTCCAGCTTGTTGACACAGGCAATATCACCCGGGGCCACCGTTCCGGCCGAGACTGTCTCGCGCCCCTGGATGAAAGCCAGGCCGCCGAGCTTGACACTCTCGCGGCTCTGTGCGTCGGTGACTGGTGCATCTGCCTGGCCCACGCCAGAGATAGTGCGCAGCAGGCTGAGCCGCCCGACGTATGGATCCAGGATCGTCTTGAATACCACTGCCGAGAAGGGCTGATCTGCTGCCGGATCTCGGGTAATCTCTTGCTCGTCTCCAGGTGCATGGCCCTGCCAGGGGCCACGGCTTACCGGCGAAGGCGCAATCTGAGCCAGCAATTTCGCTAGACCAGCAGCCCCGATTGTCCGCCGGGCATCGGTGGCAACTACTGGCATAATCAGCCCCTGGGCAACGGCCTTCCGGAGGCCTTCGGCCAATTCTTCAGAAGTAAGCTCCCCTTCTTCCAGGTACTTGATGGTCAACTCATCGTCGGTAGCCGCCACCGCATCAACAAGCTGCTCATAGGCCTGCTGCGCTGCCTCGCGCAGTTGCTCAGGTATGTCTGTACGCTTAACCTCAGCGCCCTGGCCAGTAATCGCTTCCATAGTCAGCAGGTCCACCACGCCCTGGAACTGCTGCTCAGTACCGATGGGAAGCTGGACCGGCACCACTTCTGGCCCATTGAGGCTCTCACTGAGACTGGTCAGCGCATTGTCAAAGCTAACTCGCTCTTTGTCCAGCTTATTTACCACAGCAATTACCGGCTGGCTGCGGTTCCGGGCCGCTTCGAAAACTTTGTAGGTATGAACCTCCACGCCAGCATTAGCATCAATGACTAACAGACTACAGTCGGCCACCCAAAGTGAGGGCACCACCTCGCCGAAGAACTCCGCATATCCGGGCGTGTCAATAAGGTTTATCTTGCTGCCACCATACTCACAGTAGCAGGCGGCCGGCGAAATCGAGATCTGGCGGCTCCTCTCCTCGTCCGCAAAATCACAGGTGGTGGTGCCTTCTTCAATCTGACCCATACGGCTCTTCATTCCGGTGCTAAATAGCAGCGCCTCGGCTAAGGTGGTCTTGCCGCAACCACGGTGACCAACTATGGCCAGATTGCGAATGTCATCGGTATTATATTGCGGCACTCAACCTGCCTCACGATCTATACATCTACGCTCGGCTCATCGCTCAGCGAAGTTCTACTCGGCGCGAGCCACAATTCTGCTTACCCGCCAGTGTTTGGTCTTGCTCAAGGGACGGCATTCAGTCACCTCAACCCGGTCACCGATGCGACACTCGTTGTCCTTGTCGTGCGCCTTCAGCTTGGTACTACGCAGCAACACCTTGCCGTACAAAGGATGTCTGGTCCGTCGCTGGATCTCAACCACTACTGTCTTGTCCATCTTGTCGCTGACTACTGTGGCCAGGGCCGTCCGCTGCTGGCCAGTGCGTGTTGTACTCATTGATTGATCCCCAACTCCCGCTCGCGCAGAATAGTATTTATCTGGGCAATGGCTTTGCGGTACTTCCTGACCCGCATTGGATCGTCAATTTGGCCGGAAGCCAGCCGAAAACGGAGGTTAAACAAGCTCTCAGCGATGTGTCGCTTTCGATCCCGTAACTCTTCGTTGCTAGCCCTGCGCAGTTGGTCCACAAACTGGCGGGTGGTGTCAACTGTGTCCGGCATCGTAGTCCTCCCGGGTGACAAACTTACACTTAATCGGCAGTTTGTGGGCAGCTATCCGCATCGCCTCCCGAGCAGTCTGCTCGGGTACGCCGCCCATCTCAAACATTATTCGGCCCGGCTTGACAGTCGCCACGTAGTAAGTAACCGGGCCCTTGCCCTTCCCCATTCGTGTTTCGGCGGGGGTCTGGGTAACCGGCTTGTCCGGGAATATCCGGATCCACACCTTCCCCCCGCGTCGAGCTTCGCGAGCCATTGCCACACGAGCTGATTCGATCTGCCGAGAGTCAATCCAAGCCGGCTCCAAGGCCTGGAGGCCAAACTCGCCAAAATTCACAGTGCTGCCCCGGTAGGCCAATCCCCGCATCCGCCCTCGGTGCTGCTTAGCATGCTTCAGTCGCTTAGGCATCAACATCTTCAGCTTCCTCCTCAACCGCCTCTACCGGTACAGCAGGCTGGGTCTCATCGTCATCACCGGCAGACTCATCTTCGCCAACGGCTTCGACTGGCTCCTCAGCGGTCGGTTCGGCTGCCTCAACTTCTGTTACTTCTGACTCCGCTTCCGGCTCGGTCTCGTCCTCGTCACCGGCAGACTCATCTTCGCCAACAGCTTCGACTGGCTCCTCAGCGATCGGTTCGGCCGCCTCAACTTCTGCTACTTCGGACTT
Source organism: bacterium (assembly GCA_030602615.1). Lineage (GTDB taxonomy): Bacteria > Armatimonadota > Zipacnadia > Zipacnadales > Zipacnadaceae > JALGTD01. Next base: position 4,736 of record JAUVZM010000063.1, on the reverse strand, counting down.
CGCTTCCGGCTCGGTCTCCGCCTCATCACCAGCGGGCTCATCTTGGTCAACGGCTTCGACCGACTCCTCAGCGGCCGGTTCGGCTGCCTCAACTTCTGCTACTTCGGACTTCGCTTCCGGCTCGGTCTCCGCCTCATCACCGGCAGGTTCCTGTTCGTCAGCGGCTTCGACTGGCTCCTCAGCGATCGGTTCGGCTGCCTCTGTCGTTGCAGCAGCGCCCTCCTCCTTCTCTACCTGCTCTCCATGATCAATTCGTGCGGCCTCTTCTTCCAGCTCCTCCCAGACGTCCCGCTCTTCTTCCTCCTTGGGTGGCAAGATGTCGCCCTTGTACACCCAGACCTTCACCCCGATGTTTCCATAAGCGGTTCGCGCTTCAGTGACGCCGAAATCAATGTCGGCCCGCAGACTTTGCAGCGGGACCCGCCCTTCGGGCCCCATCTTCTCGCGGCGCGCTATTTCCGCACCACCTATCCTGCCGGCAATCTCACAACGTACCCCCTGGGCACCATGTTCCAAAGCTCGCTCCAGGGCCTGACCCATAGCTCGTCGCGGCGAGACACGCCGCTCAATCTGCCAGGCAATGCTCTCGGCCACCAGTTGCGCGCAAGTATCCGGTTGAGAGGTCTCTTCCACATTTAGTCGCACCTTTGCGTCAACTATCTTCTGAATCTGCTGGCGGAGTCGATCCACATCACGTCCGCCCCGACCGATCATAATCCCCGGTCTGGCAGCCTCAATGGTAACCGTTATGGTGTCAGCGGTACGGTCAATAATGATGTCAGAGACACCGGCATTACGCTGCCTATCGTGAATATAGTTACGGATCTTGATATCCTCAATGAGGTGCTCGCGGTACTGAGCACCTTCAGCAAACCAGCGGCTGCGCGGTTTGCGAATGCTGACCAGGCGAAAACCGTATGGATGGACTTTTTGACCCATTCACGTCACTCCTTGTGGCCCGGCTCTCAATCAGGCTCGGCAGCGATTTCGTCGCTGACCACAACCGTGATATGGCAAGTGGGACGTCGTTGTATATCAGCGCGGCCGCGCGCTCTGGGCCGCAGCCGCCGCATACGCGGTCCTTCATCAACTACCGCCGCGAGCACAATCATCTCATCGGAATCCATGCCGTGATTGTTCTCGCCGTTGGCCACTGCTGAATCTAGACAACTCAAAACGTCAGCAGCCGCTGGCGAGGCCTGTACCCCCAGGATTGCCCGAGCCTCGTCTGCGGTGCAGCCCCGAATTAGGTCGATAAACTTTCGGACCTTGCGCGGCCCTCGATGTACCCATTTTGCTACTGCGCGCGCTTCCATCATTAAGTTCTCCCGTCGTTCGCTCAATACAGCCACACTACTCCTCGACGATCGTGCCCGGCGCTCGGCGCCTGGGCGCCTCCAGGGCCCCCTCTTCCTCGACCCGGGCTCGGCGCCGGCGCATCCCGCGGAAGGTGCGAGTAGCAGCAAATTCGCCAAGTTTGTGCCCCACCATATTCTCAGTAACATATACCGGAATGTGCCTGCGGCCGTCATAAACAGCTATAGTGTGCCCGATCATCTCTGGGAAGATCGTTGACCGACGCGACCAGGTCCGTATAATTTGCTTGTCATCGGTGGAGTTCATTCGCTCGATCTTCTCCATCAGCTTCTCGTCAACAAAGGGTCCTTTCTTGGTTGATCGCGGCATCACACAACCTCCTATGACGTCAATTATCGCCGGGCACCGCGTCGGCGAACAATATACTTGTTCGACGGCTTTTTCCGGTTACGAGTTATCTTGCCCAGAGTCTTCTTTCCCCAGGGACTAAGCGGACTGGGATGGCCGATCGGGGCCTTGCCCTCGCCGCCGCCGTGAGGGTGATCTACCGGATTCATCGCCGAGCCCCGTACATGCGGGCGCTTACCTCGCCAGCGGGCCCGCCCGGCCTTGCCGTCGTTTACGTTGCTATGATCAATATTGCTCACGCGCCCGACGGTCGCCCGGCACTCAGTGAGCACCAGACGAACTTCGCCCGATGGCAGGCTCAAGTGCACATAGTTGCCTTCGCGGGCCGCGACGCGCGCGCCTGATCCAGCACCCCGAGCCATTTGACCACCTCGGCCGGGTTGCATCTCAACATTATGCACAACTGTACCGATCGGAATCCGTCCCAGCGGCAGGCAGTTGCCCGGGCGAATCGGCACGGTCTCCCCGGAGATGACCGAGGTGCCTTTCTCCAATCCTTGAGGAGCCAAAATGTAGCGCTTCTCCCCGTCTACGTAGTGTAGCAGAGCCAGATGTGCCGAACGGCCCGGATCGTACTCGATACCTGCCACTTTCGCCTGGATATTGTCTTTGTCACGCTTGAAATCCACCAGGCGAATTCGCCGCTTGTGCCCCCCACCACGGTGACGGGAGGTAATGCGCCCCTCTACGTTTCGTCCCGCCTTTTGTTTGCGCTGAATGGTCAACCCTTTCTCGGGCGGCTTGTCATCCAGATCAGACCTATCCAGCGATACATAGCCACGGCGACCTGGCGTCACTGGCTTGTGTTCTTTGACAGGCATCGTCTTCTCCCTCACTCTCGTAGCCACTTCAGCAACGTCGATTAGGCTTGAACCAGTTCAATCTGGTCGCCAGGTGCCAAGGTGACTATTGCCTTCTTGACCCGCGCAGTCTTACCGGTGCGATGACGATAGCTGCGCTGCCGAGCCTTGCCCTTCACATTCATCGTGTTTACCTTCAGCACGCGCACATCGAACAATGCTTCGATGGCAGAACGAATCTGCACCTTGTTAGCGTCAGAGTGCACCTCAAAGTGGTATTTGTTCTCCCGCTCGGCCTGTTCCATACTCTTCTCTGTGATGATGGGGGACCGAATGATATTGCGGTATTCTTCCAGTTGCTCAGGCAATCGCATCTATTTCGCCTCCCGCGCCCATCTGTGCCAGAGCTTGGCGGGTCACAATGATATGATCAGCCCACAGCACATCGCGGATGCTGAAATGGGGCACCTCCCGGGTGACCAGACCAGGGATATTGCGTGAGCTGCAATAGATATACTGGTCCAGATACTCATCTTCGCTCAACAATATCAGCACGTGGCCCTCGCAGTCCAGGGCTTGTAACATCCCCACAATAGTCTTGGTGCGGATCTCGTCAACCGCAATCTCGTCAATGATCACAACGCAGCCATCAGTCACTTGCGCCGACAGAGCGCTCTGCAGGGCCTTTCGCCGCATCTTCTTGGGCAACTTGATGCGCCGGCGCTGACCCCGTGGCCCATGAGCCTTGCTGCCTCCGACAAATATTGGCGCGCTCCTAGCCCCATGGCGGGCCCGACCCGTACCCTTCTGGCGATACCACTTTGCTGTGGTCAGGTTGATCTCCGAACGGGTCTTGGTCCGCCCGGCATGCTGCTTGCGCTTGCGGTCTACCGTCACCAACGCCTGGTGAATCAAGTCGTCGTGTCGTGGAGCGGCGAACCATTCGTCACTGAGTTGCACGTCGCCGACCTTTGCGCCCTTCATATCATTAACTGCCATCGTCGGCATAACCGGCTCATTCCTTTGCTGATTTCCTCGCAGGTCGGATGATCACCAGGCCGCCGTTGGGACCCGGAATACCACCCCTGATAAGCAGCACATTCTCTTCAGCATCAACCGAGACCACCGTCAAGCCCTGGACCGTGACTCGCTTATTGCCCATCTGGCCAGGCATCCTCGTCCCCGGAAAGATACGCTGAGCATCGGTTGCTCCTGCCGACTGCAGGCTACGATGCACCTTCGAGCCGTGACTGGCCGGGCCACCACGAAATCCATGTCTCTTCATGACACCGGCAAACCCCCGCCCCTTTGACCGACCCGTCACGTCCACCCGCTCGCCCTCACTGAACAGCTCAACGGTAAGTTCCTGGCCTTCTTCGTATTCTTCCTCAGCATCTACGCGAAATTCGGTCAGATATTTCAGCGGTGCAATTCCTCGGCTCTCAAAGTGACCGCTCATAGGACTGTTGGTGCGGTGCCGGCTGCGGAGCTCAAATCCGACCTGCACGGCTTCATAGCCGTCTGTCTGCCCGTTCTTGCGCTGTACTACGGTACACGGCCCGGCCTGCACCACTGTCACCGGCACAGCCTTGCCCTCGTCAGTGAATATGCGCGTCATACCAATTTTCTTGCCCAACAATCCTACTGGCATGTCACTCACCATTTCATAGCTCAGACCCAGCCCGACCCTCAGCCGACAGTGCTACGACGTTCGGATGGCGATATCTACACCGCCCGGCAGGTCAAGCTCCATCAAGGCGTCCACCGTGCGAGCTGTTGAGTCGAGAATATCAATCAGGCGCTTGTGAATTCGCATCTCGAAGTGCTCCATAGTGCGAGTGGACCGGCCCAGTGCTGTCGGCTTGACAACACAGTAGACATGCTTTTCCGTGGGCAGCGGTACCGGCCCGGATATTCGCGCACCTGTGTTCTCGGCCGTCTCCACTATCTTCTCACACGACTGGTCCAGCACTTCGTGATCGAAAGCCTTCAGCTTGATCCTGATCTGCGAACTACTCTGCATAGCAGCCTCTCTTCTCGCACGCACCGATGATATTCCGAATGCGCATGTCCGACTAGCTATTCCACAACCTTAGTAACGACACCGGCGCCGACGGTATGTCCGCCCTCGCGGATGGCAAAGCGCACCCCGGCGTCCATAGCGATGGGCTGAATCAGCTCCACGATGAATTGGGCGTTATCCCCCGGCAT
>JAUVZM010000064.1 GCA_030602615.1 bacterium | reverse complement strand
GGGATTGCTCACTCACTATGATGATTCATACCACTGGCCCCGTCAAACACTGTAGGGAAGCGTCCAAGAGTAGTCTGAGACTGGACCCAGATACACTTGCCTCCGCCACTGACACTTGCATCTGTGATTGTATAGTCGGACATTTCCCATGTAGTTGCTTGCTGCGTCTAGTATTGTCTGCTCGACGCACTGATGCCTCCCCCAACCGACCCTCGGATTCAGTGGTCCTCCGGATGGAGGTACGCCTACCCGTAGCTCTTGAACAGCTCGCCCCAGCCAGTGGTCTCGATGATCTCCTGGGCGCGGGGCTGACCATAACGCGGGAACCACCAGGCATCATGGTACACACGGGAGGCGGCATAGGACCACGGCGCTAGTGCGCACGACCAGGTGAGTCAGCCAGATTAGAGGTCAAAGTACACCTTATTCCATTGGGCAACGGATTGGTTGTGGGGCTGCACCGGTTCCCCAGCCCAGGCAAGATACCCTCACTACCCTCAACTCTCTCCTGGAGCCACCGCGTGATGTCTACCTTCTGTCTCCCTGCAAGCCACAAGCTGAGTAGTTCAATATAGGATTCTTGTCAAGCCTATCGGGCCTTTTAGTGGTAGCGCACGATCAGATCGAGGCGGTCCAGGACGGCTGACTCTGCGACAGCCCGCGGGGTGGATAGTTGCACCTCTACCAGGTTCTCCCCGGGCTGGACAAGATGCGGATCAAGGTCTAGCTCGAGCCAGGCACTGGCTGGCTCGACGGTGAGCGCCTCGACAGGCGTAGCCGCACCCATCGCCTCACCGTTGATTCGCACGCTTACTTCATCCCCCTGTGCCAGAGTCGAGACTCGCAGACGCAGACCGGTGTCGGTGCTCTTGCCCTCGGGAGCATTGGCGACGATGTCCTCACCCACTGGCAGCTTGGCCGTGACTGTACCTCCGGCTACCAGGGTGAGAGGCAAGCGGTCGGGAGCGAAGATTCCTGCCTGTTGATAACTTGCGTAGTTTGGCACATCTATGGAGTCAACACCATACAGCTTGTCGCGGCCCTTCAGCGTCTCGGGACTGCCCATTTGACTGAACCGTTCATCAGGCGTGCGTGGAAAGAGGTTAAAAGTGTAGATGCCGTCAGCTCCCGCCCGCCAGACATTCATAGCTGCACCCCGCCAGGCCTCAACCGTACCGTGTTCTCTTTGCATTTCTGACGCGCTGATACATGCATAGACCGGTGCACTGTAGCTGTGAATAAACTGGGCCATCTCGCGCACCTGCGGAGCCATGGACATGCACGCATATCCCCCGCCGACCGTCACTATGTCCACCAGGTCCTCCTCCAGCCAGCTCTCTAAGTCCAGACCCAAACCCAGAGACTGCTCAACACTCAGCGTCACGCGGGTGGCGATCAGCAAAGGCCGACCTCGCTGCTCGGCAACCCGTTCAGTCATGGCACGAATACGCCGCACCAAATCGTTCATCATCTCCGCCTGTGCAGGCGTCGCCGGATTTCCATCTGTCGTAGGGCGAAAGAATTTCGGATGCCGCATCCAGTCCAGCTCGATCCCATCTACATCGTAACGCTGGCACACTTCCTCGAAGATACGGAAGATGTAGTCACGCACCTCGGGAATCTCATAATCTAACGCTGACCACCACTTTCGGAAGTCCGCAGATGGGTATTCATCATAGTCTGGCCGCTTACCAAACATATACTCAGGATGTTCTCGTTTCCAACGGCTAAATTCTTCGTCCATCCACGCGTCGTGAATGTCATTCATGCGCAGCGACCAGAAGTATTCAATGTCATTTTGGCGGCAGAACTTTACGCCTAGCTCCAGTGTGTCATGCCCGGCCTTCCCCAGCGCACGAATGTTATCACTCCACTTAACAACTCTCGGGCTAGTGACCCCTGCGGGGAGGAACTGGCCGAACATCTCTGCTACATGGGTTTGGTGGGTGAACAGTGTAGTAACGCCAGTGCAGTCAAAGATGGTATCGACCTGGGTGTCCGCAACCTGCTGGAATCGTCCGGCCAAGAACTCTTCCGGCGCATCAAACCAGCCTATGTCATCACAGTCGTTGTTCCAGATAATGCGCCGTTCGCGCTCAGCAGCTTGCTGGCGGGCTTGTTTCATATCAAACTCTTCTCATTGGGTTGTCTCATTTGATAATGAGCTAGAGCTGTTTAATACCGACCCCGCCACCAGGATTGTAGCAACGATGAACCGGCCTAGACAAGTCAGTCGCATCTTGAGGTGCTCTCCTATCAGCTATCTCTTAGATTAGCCTTCTGCCCGTTGTCGGCTCGCGGGGTCAAGTCTCCATCTGATTATCCACTTCGACCTCGCCGATTGTCAAGTGTTATGAGACTGTTGCTAAACCTGCTTTCCTATTATAGCCGGGGGGGGGCTTGAAATCAAGGGGGGGGAACTGGTGGCGCTGATCTGACCGAGTCATCTGCGCGCACCAGCGGGAATGCGGCTACTTACACCGCGGTGGCCTGCCCGCACCGCCCCGATGTTCCTGCCGACAACAACGCCGGTGAGCAGGCGTTGCCCAAATCGGTGGTCCATCGCGAGGCAAGCGGTGGCTTTCGGTCGGCGTGAGGCGCTGCAAGCCTTTATCAGCAAAGTCCGCAAAGGCCGGCTATTTGAAAAGCCTCTGGCCCGTCATACCGATTTACGAAACACTCAGCCCCATAAAAATAGGCCCGAGGGGCCACTTCCGTAGGCTCCCCGGGCCTTGCAGTGAAACACCGTCCGCTGGAGTACCAGCTAGTTTATTCGTAACCCCGGCAGAAGGTTATGCCATGCCACGTAACGATATTGTCCGGATCGTTCCGGAGAGGAGCATCCTCGGTGGTCATGTACTTTGCATGGCCGTCGAGAAACGCATAGTGCATACCGGCTCCATTGTTGTGGTTTCCTGGGTAGATATGCTCCCCGGCGAAGTAACCCCACATCCAGCCAACGACACTGTAGGTGCAGTTATGTTCCCAGAACATTATCACCTCGGTGGGATTCGGAACCCGGGCTGTGTTGGCAGGTGCTGAATGCAAAGGGCCGCCCGCGTGGAAATCATCGTAGTGGCCTGCCATTCCTATGCAGGGGGCACGCCCCTCCCATAACTGGTCGACGTTATAGCTGAAGTCATTGCGCCAGTCCTGCTGGCCTGCTGGCGTCGGGTCGGTAGACGGGCAGTCCAGGAGCCGCGTCTCCACGTACGGCCACACTGGGTGCCACCAATAGCCTGGCTGGGCAGGGCTATAATGGTCCCAGTTGCTGGTCACAAAGAACCCGTCGTAATCCGAGGTGTACATCAGAAACGACAAGGCAGTCTGTTTCGTGTTGCTCAGACAACTGGCCTGGTGGGCCTTAGCCCTGGCCCGTGCGAACACGGGAAACAGAATTGCGGCCAGGATTGCAATAATCGCAATCACGACCAGCAATTCAATTAGAGTGAAGCCCGTTCGCTTGCTAATCATCATACTCATCCTTTCTGCGTGGTTGGTACTCTTTACATAGTTTTGTGTCGGGGTACTCAGGTAATGCGCTCACGTACTGCTTATTGCCAGGGAAGTAGCCACCTCCTTTCTAAGACGTCATCTGCGCCTACCTAGCTAGTTTATATAATATTACCTCCCGTAACTTCTGTCAAGGATCTTTTGCAATCGAAGTGTATCTTGCGCAAATCAGCGCCACATCGCGCACAACTTGGATGCATTGCAATGAGTTCGCTTGCGTAGTTGGAGAATTGATGGCACTATAAGCATGAAGGGAGGGTAATGGGCCCCTATTGTCGGGAGGAAGAGAGAGCGCCAAGATGAGTCAAGTACAACTGGCCGAGCGGAAATGATCCTGGAACTGCCTGCTAAAGACATTCCCACCTACCTGCAGATGTGCCAGCGCAGCCGCGGCATTCTGCTGGAAGTCGCCGAAGTCAGCAGCAAACAACTCTAAGATGTGAGGTGAATATGATGAGAAAAGTACTGATGGTCTGGGGAGGATGGGAGGGGCACGAACCCAGGCAGTGTGTAGACATCTTTGCGCCCTTCCTAAAGGAACAGGGCTACGAGGTACGCATTGAGAACACGCTGGACGTCTACACCGAAGAAGAGTATATGAAGACTGTAAGCCTGATCGTCCCGGTATGGACCGGCGGCCAGCTCAGCAACGAGCAGGAAAAGGGTCTCCTGGAGGCGGTTAGCAGCGGCGTGGGCATCGCCGGCTGGCACGGCGGGATGGGCGATTCGTTCCGTGACCGCACTAAATACCAGTTTATGGTAGGTGGTCAGTGGGTAGCCCACCCGGGCGGAATTATTCCGTATACAGTCAATATCCTCGACCACGACGACCCAGTTGTGGCGGGATTGAGCGACTTTGAGATGAATTCCGAGCAGTACTATATGCACGTTGACCCGGGCAATAAGGTTCTGGCAACCACCACCCTCAGCGGTGAGCACTGCTCCTGGATTGAAGGCTGCGTTATGCCGGCTGTGTGGAAGCGGCGCTACGGTGAGGGGCGGGTTTTCTATAGCTCGGTAGGCCACGTTGCCGCGGATTTCGAGGTGGATGAGGCCAGGATCATTGTCCAGCGCGGCATGCTGTGGGCCAGTCGGTAGGCCGGCCCAGCTCAGCTCGGCTTCACGATTGCTCCTGGCGCGCGGCTGCTGGCTTAGAGGCTATCGGCTCGCGGCTGGGGAGCGACTCGCCCAGTGCGTATTTGCTGAAGGTATGGAACAGCAGCAGCATAACCACCGGGAAGAACTCGTAGTAGGCGCGTAGCTCGTCAATCCACGCAAACAGCATCGCCAGTGGCAACACAAGCGCCAGTACTCCCAGCCCGCACTTCAGTAAGCGGGGCTTGTGCTGCCAGTCGTGGAAAAGCCCGCCCAGCAGAACAAACAGCACCAGCATGGAGATGATATCGTAGGGCAGATGGCGAAAGACATAGAGATTGTGGCCGAGCAGATGGACTTCGAGATAGCCTCCCGGACTGTGCCGAAACACCCAGTAGAGTGTGCCCTGAATCACGGCAAAGATCGTCAGTTGTGCCCCCAGATGCTGTAGCATTCTGCTGCCCCGCATCTGCCGAAGGTAGTACCACGCAAAGATCGGAGTGACTAAGATGAAGGTCTCTTTATTCAGGCAGCCCAGCGCAAACACAAGGTAGAATGCTGACCACCTCTGGCCAGCAAGTAGGTACAACGACAGCGTGAACAGCAGTAGCGTAGGAAAGTCGTGCAGGTAGGCCAGATTCGCCTCGCGGAACGTGACCGGCAGCCACAGCAGGGCAAATACCGGCACCAGGTCAGCCGCCAGGGCTGAACCGGAATATAGCCTCAGGAAGAGCAGTCTGATAGCATAAGCAAAGCCGACCAGGCAGGCAAAGACAATCGCGGCGGCGATTATGTATTCAGAAAAGTAGTCCGGCTCAATGGGGTTCCGCGCGAATATCCCGGCAAGCCGCTGATCCTCCTGTGCCATTCGGGTAAGCGACTGCCGCCAGGCGCCGGGCAGTGCCGAATTGACTCCGCGAATGATCAAGGGAATCAGTTGCCGGCGCACATAGGGACAAGGTGCCTGACCCGTCACCATAGTATGAAGACAGAGCAGCGGCTTGTTGTGATTATGATCAATAGCTGGTCGCAGCCATAGTTGAAAGACGAAGATGGCTAAAGCCAGGTAAATGACCAGAATCAACCATTTTCTTATTGGTCTAGTTGTCATTAGGCGACCTGTTTTGCTTGTCTGCTAGCCTGCAAAGGCGCAGACCGTACGATTGGCGGCCACCGACTTATTCGTTGTCGTCCGATTCTTCCGAGCTCTGCTCATCCTCTTCTTCTTCCACCCAGACCTTACCCCTTCCTCCACAATAAGAGCAACGAACAGTGCCCCACTGCTTCTTGCCACGGCCCGAAGCGGTCAAGCAAATCCGACAGCTCCGACCCCCGGCGGCCGTACATGTTCCCTGGCCACCACAATGCTCACATTCTACTAATTTTTGCGCCATCTCTATCACTCTTCCTAATCTAGCTTGGAGGTCATCTCAACTTTTAGTCGCTATCTGTCCAGTATGCCCATAGCAACCTGGGCACTACAACAGGGCCAGCCGCCTGCGGCTGAAAAGCTCCGGACAGCAGCGGCGCCAGCTCTGAAGTGTGCTCGGGCACAGCACCACTAAAAGCGTTGCGGGCCGCCTCCAGCATTTGCGGGAGGTCGCCGTCGGCCGAAACCGACCCGGCAGCTCTGGCTGTCGCCAGCACAGTGGCCAGCGCGCGGTGTGCTGCCCACATAGGACTGTCAGCTCCCGACCACATCAGATACGCGGCTCGCCAGCGGAAGCTACCCTCGGTAATCGGCAGATCAGCGGTGGCCAGCAGGTACTTTGCTGTGACCGACCCGCTTGAGGTGCGTCCTTTGACCTCAACGATCGTCCCCGCCTGATTGCGGCCCTCCACCAGGCCGCCTACTGGCTGGCAGGGCCTGGTTCGTTGTATTTCGATATATTGCGGCCCCAGCCCAATGTTATCCAACAGCTTTCGGCTAACAAACTCCAGTGCAGACAATTTGGACAGTATTATCAAGGCCGCCTCCTGAGGGCCGTCGCGATACTGCTCCCCGGGCAGTCGGCCCAGGCCACGCAGTAGCGGGGTAAGCTCCCGGAAAAACGGAGTATATGGCTGACGCCAGGCAAAACGCAACCGCGGTTGTCCCTCACAGCGTCCCTCGACAGTTATGACTGTATGACCGTTATACTCACCAACACTCGCCCGTATCTGCCACCCATCGGGTACCTGACCACTCAGGCCGCCATCTGGCGATGTCCAGTTAATAGTTTTTCCTGACAGTTGGTCAGGGATGGTTGACACCAGGCGAGGCAAAGAAAGTCCGGTCAATATCTGTTGCGCTCTAGGTAGGAACTGCTCGAAGTGGTCGGGCGGCGCATATGCTGCGGTCAACAGAATGATCGGCTCGTCTGCCGCGATAGTGACAATTGCCCAGGTCGTGTCGTCTCCCAGTGCGAGCGTGCCACTGAAGACGTCAAAGACTTGCCCGGCGCGCTGGATACCAAGATGACTGCGGGCAGTAAAGCTATGACCAATTACCTGTTGCCAGTATTGGCAGATTGTCTCAGCGTCCCTGTCGGCATTAGGAGCCAGGCCGGCGATTGACGGGAGACTGAACAGTGGACAAACCATGATGCCTTCGGTTCCCTCTGGACCGTAGGCATGCAAGATGCCACCCTCAACAGTTGCCGACCAACCGCTGGGCGTCGGTAGGGTGATCCCTGCGGGAAGTATATGCTCAACCCATCGGCTCGGCATCACTTGCTCAGTCGGCGCGGTAGCTGGCCTCTGCTCTGCTTGCGGTGGAGGTGAGGGCACACTTACAGGCTCGGTCTGTGGAGGCGGGTGGACAGTGCTGGCTTCTGACAGTGCCTCGGCGACGGGTTGCTGAGCAGCGGCACTCGGCTCGGGCAGACGCAGTGCCGTTGGTATACTCGGTTCTCGACCAGTCTGCGCCAGCAAAAGAGATTGTGGAGGAGCCCCCGTTCGATCCGGCCCGATAGAGGTGCCTGGTGATGCTGCCGGGGGAGGCTCCGTCACCGTCTGCGGATGTTCAATATAAGCGGAAGTCTCAGGCCGATCGGTGCGAGGGGAACTTGCTGGTGCTGGCAGCGGCGACGGTGTACCCAGGCTGGGCGCCCCGACCCGCCCGACACTCCTGATAAGTGGTTGGAATAATCGCCCGATAAGTTCCCTGTCCGTCGGATGGCAGAAGGTACCCACCACAATACTGTGGTCTGAGACAGCGTAACCAGCAAAGACGACCAGAAGCGCATCTTCGCCGGCCCCAATCTTTCCGGTGACTGCTATGCCTGATAGGCCGAAAGTGCTGGTGAACGGCTCGCGACTCTCCCGCTGGTAGTTGTAGTGCTGGTTCAGTAGTTGCTCGTGTCCGGCGACAGCCTGCTGGGGGCTGAGGCGAGGCGCTGGGCTGGTCCAGGCGACCAGCTCTATTGGCCAGAGCTCGATCTCCCGGCCAACTACACCGCTCAGCGCGGTCAACTGCCTCTGAGCCTCAGCGCTGGGAACCAGACGCGCCGCCGGTCCGTCAAGCATCTGGATATGCCAGCCAGCGGGGAGGTGCAGCGAGATACCAAGCTCATCCACACAGATTCGCTCTGCTGCCAGGGCGTCTGGCTGACCGATGCTGTCGGTAACGGCGCTGTCGGCCAGGCAAACTGACACTGCCGCAACCGCCAAGATATAGCAGGCTGATGCACTGATCTTCATACTACCAAGTTATTCTCTATACCGATGGAGACGACCTTCTGCTGGAGCTGGTTGCCAGCGCCGGCATATATCACTATAATGAAGCCACACAGTGGACTGGGTACGGTTCCTATAATGCCGCCGCGACAGCCAGGAGAAGCAACCATGTCATTTACCTTCCTGATTCCCAAATCGCGCCGCTCATCATCTGAAGAGCCACGAATTGACTGGCGGTCAGCCTCGACCTTGTCGTTTGGGAGCTCGTCCCTGCGCCGCCCTGAGGCAGGCTTCAGCCCCCCTGTTGATGTCTATGAGACCGAAACCGAAGTGGTGGTGCGTATGGAGATTGCCGGGATCGACCCTACCACTGTTGACATCGTGATAATGCAAGACACACAGCTTCTGGTTATTCGCGGTCGGCGTACCGACCCGGCAGCCGGCCAGCCCCGCAAATATCACAATATGGAGATTGAGTGTGGTGAGTTCAGCCGGCAGATTCGTCTGCCCCGTGATGTAGACCAGGAGGGTACATCAGCACATTACCAAGACGGCTTCTTAGTGGTAACCCTTCTCAAGAGTCCACCAGATGAGGCGAAGCCGCGGTCGGTGCCCATCGAATAGCCGAAAGTTTGCGGAGTGAACAGATGGAACTCGAAGCCCCCCTACCAGAACCTGCTCTACCTGCCGAATTGCCCATACTACCTGTTAATGAGATAGTCGTCTTCCCTTATATGGTGGTGCCGATAGCCGCCGGCGAAGGCGACAGTGAGCTGATCAATGCGGTAGCCGCCGGCGACCGTTTTCTGGGCTGCGTGATGCGCCAGCCTGCCCCCGAGCAAGCCAGCGACAGTGAGCCACCCCTCTATGAAGTCGGCTGTGCCGCCCAGCTTCATAAGATGATGCAGATGCCCGACGACAGCCGCCGTATCCTGCTTCGCGGGGTTACCCGTATACGCATTGAGGAGTTCACTCAACTTGAACCGTATCGCATCGCCAAAATAACCGAGCTGGCCGAGATCCCGGCTGACGAATCTGATGAAGACATTCAGGCGCTGCGCCAAAGCCTGTTGAACACCTTCGAAGAGATCATCGAACTGTCCCCCGGCATGCCCGAAGAAGCAGTTATCCAGGCGCTGAATGTCCCTAATCTGTCGATGCTCACCGACCTTATTGCCTCCGCGCTGGACATCGATATCCAGGCTAAGCAGCGAATGCTCGAGATGACTGATGTTGCCGAGCGGCTGGCTGCGGTGCACAAAGCCGCCCACGAGCAGTTGGTGCGCCTGCGGACCGCCAGGCGTGTCTCTGCTGACATTCAACAGGAAGTAGAAAAAACTCAGCGGGAATACTACCTGCACAGACAACTGGAAGCAATCCGTAAAGAGCTGGGGGAGGCGGGCGAGAGCGACGAAATCACGGAGTTGCGTCAGCGCTTGGAACAGGCCGAGCTGACCGCAGCCGCCCGTGACGCCGCCGATCGGGAAGTTGACCGCCTGGCCCGGATGAATCCCGCTGCCGCTGAACACAGCGTGGTGCGTACCTACCTGGAGTGGATTATTGAGCTGCCCTGGCGGGAAGACTCCGAAGAGCATATTGATGTCAAAGAGGCCCAGCAAATCCTGGACGAAGATCACTATGACCTGACCGACGTCAAAGAGCGCATAGTCGAATATCTGGCCGTCCGCCGCATCAAGCCCGATATGAAAGGGCCCATATTGTGTTTCATCGGCCCTCCCGGCGTGGGGAAGACCTCGTTGGGTCAGAGCATCGCGCGGGCTACCGGGCGCGAGTTCATCCGCATCTCGCTGGGCGG
>JAUVZM010000023.1 GCA_030602615.1 bacterium | reverse complement strand
GGACCGGCTGCGATGGTCACTGTAAGCTGGTCATAGACGGCCGGCTTCATCTGACTGGCCACGAACTGGCGCCAGATAAGCTCATATAGCGCAGCCTGATCTTTGCTCAGGTAGCTTGCGATCTTCTCCGGCTCGCGCAGTACCGAGGTGGGGCGAATACATTCGTGGGCTTCTTGAGCGCCCTTGGCCTTCTTACCTCGCTGCCCCGCGCCGACATACTCATCTCCCCAGCGCTGCTCAATATACTTGCGGGCCTGCTGCTGGGCGCTCGGGGCCACGCGGGTTGAGTCAGTGCGCATATAGGTTATCAGGCCGGTAGCTTCCCCGCTGATCTCGACGCCCTCGTACAGTTGCTGGGCAATTTGCATTGTCTTGCGCGCCGAGAAATGAAGCGCGCCGGCTGCCACCCGCTGGAGTGTGGAAGTAATGAACGGTGGGTATGGCTTGCGCTGGCGGGTTGTGCGTTCGATTTCTGCAACACTGTACTGCTGCTGCTTAAGCTCCTCGACGAAGGCCTGCGCCTGCTGCTCATTCTTCAGCAACGCCTGCTCTTTGTCCTCAGGTATTAACTGCTCATCGTCCCGGGACTTGACTTCGGCCACAAAGGTGGCTTCCGGCTGGCCCTGCGGGCTGAGCGTGGCGGTGATGCTCCAATATTCCTGGGGAGCAAAGGCGGCGATTTCACGTTCGCGATCGCAAATGAGCCGCAATGCTACTGACTGCACCCGTCCGGCGCTGAGCGCTGTCCCACTACTTCCGGCTATCTTTCTCCACAGCAGCGGGCTAATCTGGTAGCCGACCAGGCGGTCAAGGATACGCCGCGCCTGCTGGGCGTCCACCAGGTTGTTGTCTATATCTCGGGGATCCTCGAGCGCTGCCGACACAGCTTCTTTGGTTATCTCGTGGAACTCCAGGCGTTTGACATTGTCCGGCAGATTGAGGGCATGGGTCAGGTGCCAGGCAATTGCTTCGCCTTCGCGGTCAGGGTCGGAGGCCAGGTAGACGGTATCCACGCCGTCCAGATTCTTCTGTAGTTGCTTCACAAGCTTACGCTGGCGAGGGATGATTTCATAGGTGGGCGCGAAATCCTGTTCAATATCCACCGCAAGGCCATCCTGGGGCAAGTCCCGGACGTGCCCCTTGGAGGACAGCAGCTTGTACTCGTCGCCCAGAATGCGGCCCAGCGTGCGCGTTTTGGTGGGGGATTCAACAATGATTGCTTTGTTACTCACAGAGTTCACCTGCGTATATTCTTACCCGCAAAGGGGGTTAATTCAATCTTACATAGGTATTACCGGCAAAACGGCGCACCAGTCCCTTGACCTCCAGCAACATCAATGCCGAAGTGACCTGAGCCGGGGAGATCTCGCAGCTTTCAGCGATTTCATCGGCATGCCTGGGCTGATGACTGAGAGCCTGGTAAACCGTCTCCTCGTCCCCGTGTAGCTGCACCTCCCGGCGTTGTTCGCGAGCCGGAACTACCCGCAGCATTATGCCCAGCCCGTCAACGACATCTTCGGGCACCTCGACGAGCTGCGCCCCGTCCTTGATCAGCCCGTGGCAGCCGCGACTGTTCGGGCTATGAATATCGCCGGGCACGGCGAACACTTCACGCCCTTGCTCGGCGGCCAGTCGAGCGGTGATAAGTGCTCCGCTCTTGCTGGGTGCTTCTACCACCACAGTCCCCAGGCTCAGCCCACTGATGAGACGATTTCGGATAGGAAATCGTTCGCGAGTCGGCGGAGTCCCAAAGGGGCATTCGGTGATCACCGCTCCGGATTGGGCTATTTGCTCGCGCAGTTGCCGGTGCTGGCGGGGATAGGTAATATCGGCTCCGCAGGCCAACACGGCGATGGTGCGCCCACCGGCTTCCAGGGCAGCCTCATGAGCCTCGCCGTCAATACCTACCGCCAGGCCGCTTACTATGGTAAAGCCCCGCTGCGCCAGGTTGGTGGCCAGCTCCCGGGCGACAGTCCGCCCGTAAGGGGTGCACTTGCGGGTGCCCACCACCGCCAGGGCCAGTTCATCGGCTTTGGCAAAGCCGCCCTGGACGAACAACACTGGCGGGGGATCGTCAATTTCCTTTAGCAGAGCCGGGTAGCCTTCGTCGGTGATGGTCAGTATGTTCAGTTGGTGTTCAGCGCATTTTTGGCGCAGCTCAGCCAGATTGACTTGCTGCTGGGCAGCCCGCAGTTTCTTGATGTGAGCCTGGGTGATGCCCGCGACCTCGGTAAGCTGCTGGTCGGTAGCGGCCAATATGGCATCGGCTGACTCAAAGGCCTCCAGCAGTTGCAGTTGCCGGGTAGTCGTCAGCTCGCTGGCATTGAGCAGAAGCCAGGCATCTGTGGATTGAGCCATGGGCACTGTCCTCGTCTGGCGAGTGATTTGCTTACAAAGCACAACAAGAGGCACTTAGCCTCTTGCTGCGTAATTGTTGCAAAGTCTGGAACTGGCTGAGTCGGCTACGAACTGTCTTCGTCAGCCTCCGGTTGGTCTTCGGCTGGCTGGAACTGGTCTGGTGCGGTTTCTTTCAGCTTAGCAATTTCCTGGCGCTGCTGCTTGATCTTCTCGGCTAGTTCCTGGAGTTTGGCCTTGGCCTTGTCTACAGTAGTGGCGGCGCTGTCAGCCGCGCGCTTTTGCGCGGCCCACTGTGACCAGGTCGCAATTGCCATCACGATGGCGCCAACACCAGCGCTTATCAGGATCCACCATCCCAGTGGCAAGGAGTATCCGTGTGCCTCGCCCATGTACACTACGCCGCGGACCCAGGTCGGTTCGCCGTTCCACTGAATGAACAGGGCGCAGTAGACGATGATCAACAGCAGAAGAAATACTTTGGCAATTGCGCTAGCCATTTGCGTTGGCCTCCCTCATCGGGATGGGTTATGGTTTGGCAATCGAATCGCTATCAATACGGCCGCAGCGGGCCTCCTATTCCACCTGGTCCAAGCATTCCGGGGCCGGGCATGCCGGGATAGCCTGTGCCGAGTCCGCCGGGGCCATATCCATACGGCTGCTGGAGCATTCCTGGTATTTTCGGTTGGGTCAGCGAGTTGTCGATCACAAAGTAGACGTTAGCGCCGCCCTGATTGCCCGACCAGTCAGTGGCTCTGACTGTGAGGGTGTGAAGTCCGGCCGGATAGTTGTGCGCCTGGGGCTGTTCTGGATCGTAAACCCACCAAATCATTCCCTGCACCGCGTCGTAGAGGAGTTCTGGAGCGGGAACGGGCTGACCATCTATCAGGATCTGTACACTGTCAGGGTCAATACCGCTACCGGCGTCCCTAGCCTCGGTGACCACCCACAGTGGCGGGGCCCCGGGAAGCTGGATCAGGTCCTCCTCCGCCGGCGGTGGAAAGAACAGCTCCTCGGATTCGTTGGGGATGACGAAACTGTACTCGGTGCCAGCCTGAGCACCGGGGAAAGTAATGATTGTTTCTTTGAATGCCGGCTTTTCATTGTCCGAGGCACCTGCGTCAAAGCCGTACAGTGCCCCATCATCGCCCAGGGCGTAGACGCTGCCTTGCGCGCAGGCCAACGAGGAATCCACGTACCAGGCGTAGATATCCTGCACAGTTGCATAGCTGGTTCCAGCGCGCGCAGCTGTGCCGCCGGGGCCCATAGCCATCCCGCCGGGGCCAAGTACACCTCCGGCCCCCGGGGCGCCTGTCGGCTGTCCTGGCTGCATCATTGATGGCCCCTGCGGTCGGTAACCGGGGAGTTGGCCGCCAGTGGCAGTGGTTAGCTGGAGCGGTTGCTGCAAGCGATACTCCCACAGAAGCTGGCCGCTTTCGGGGTCCAGTGCTATAATCGAGGCCGGGTAAGTTTGCGTCTGGGGCTGAGCCTGAGTAGCGGTGCCCATACCTGGCCCTCGTTCGAGGCCCGGTTGACGACCGGCGGCGGTTTGGCGCGAGGCGAGGTTTGCCTGCGCACCTCCACTGCGCACCAGCAGCACATCGCCGGCCAGAACCGGTGATGACTGGATCGGACCGTGCGAGCCGTCCTCGGGGAATCGCCAGATAGCCTTGCCCCGGGTAGTGTCAATGCAGTAAACCACGCCGTCGCGACTGCCGACGTACGCGCGCCTACCTCGTGCTGCCGGGCTGCCAGCGATCAAATCCCCGGCTTGGAAGGTCCACCGCCGTGTGCCGCGTTGGGCGTCAAGGGCGATCAAGCGGTTGCTGGCGCTGGCCAACACCTGTTCGCGGTGAACCACCGGTGAGGAAAACAGTTTCATATATGCCGCAGTGACCTGAGTGTGCCAGGCCAACTGGAAACCGCTCGAGGTCCGCCGCAGTGCATAGATATATCCATCCTGGGATGATACAAAGACGTAGTTCTTCCAGATAGCGGGAGTACTCTGGATCGGTCCGCTGACTTCAAATGGCGCAAGCGGTTGGTCAGTAGACAGATCAAAAGCGTATAGTTGGCCGTCGTTAGACCCGAAATAGATGATGCCGGCGTGGACGATGGGTGCCGACTTCACTGGTCCTTCTGAGGCATATTTCCATTTGGCGGCCCCCCCGGCTGCGTCTACCGCCCATAGCTTGCCGTCGGCGGCACCGAAGTAGAGCGTATCGCGGTGTAATACTAGGCCGGAAGTGACTTGAGTGTTCAGTTCTGTGCATCCGTTGGGCCAGCTCTCCGCACCGGTGGCGCGATCAACTGCGTAGAGTTTGCTACCGTGTGCGAAATAGATTCGATCCGGTCCAACCGCAGGCGTCGAGACAGCCTCACCACTTTCACCGGTGGCATAGCGCCAACTCATAGACAAAGGCGTGTCTATGGGGTCAGCGGCCACTCCGGTGTGCGCGATATCATACAGATAGGTCCAGTCTGTGGAGTTTTGAGCTATCGCAGCATTGCTGGCAAAAATAAGGATGCTGACAAGAACGGTAACACCTATTGGGTATGTGCGCTTCATAGCTGATCTCCTCTATCAGTTGCCCGGTTGTACTGTTGCCTGAGCTGCTGGCTGCAGGATAAACGCTCCAACGCATGCTTCGCCGCTGACGGCCGGCTACGACTCTGAAATGGCCTCTATGATGACTGTGGCAGGCTTGCTGAAGATTTGCGCGCAACAGTTCCTTACTTGAGCACCGCTCACCTCTGTAATGAGTTGCGAGAAGTCTCGGTAAGTATGAAGGCCTTTTGCCGGGTCACTGCTACTGAACACTCCCAAATAATGCGCCACGTCGCGGTTGCGTTGCTGGCTAAGCAGAAAGCTATTGATAGCAAATCGCTTCGCCCGGTCCAGCTCTGGCTCGGTTGGCGAGTTACTGGCAATGTCAGCAAGCTGATGTGTGATCTCGGTGCGCACCGCCTCAATGTTTGATCGCGAGCACGTTGCTAGCACATGACTATAGCTACACACGGTAGACGGAGTCAGTGCTGCCTGTACTGTGTAAGCCAAGCTCTGCTCTGCGCGCAGCGCCTGGAACAGTCGCGAGCCCATGCCTGAGCCTAATAGTGCGCTGAGCACAACGGCGGCCGGATATTCAGGATCACCAATAACAGGCGCTCTGCCCGCCGTCACTATCGCCGACTTATCCAGTCCCCTCATCATCCACCGATATGGCTCGCCGATCTTTGGATGCGGCGTGAAGCGCTCCCCGCGGTACTCTGGGCCTGGCAACAACTCTCCGAAAAGCTCCTCAGTTTCTGCCTTGAGTGCAGCAACTGTGACGTTTCCGCTAATACTGATAACGGTTACATTCGGTCGAAAATGATCACTATAGAACTGCCGAGCTCGCTCTACACTTATGACCGACATCGAAGCCAGTGATCCAGTCACCGGCCAGGAACCAGCCTGCGACGGGTACAGCTCCTTGACCACGGTATTGAAGGCCACGGGCAGCGGCAAATGCCTGTTTGCTTGGATTGTCTTGCTTAACTGGTGCCGGGCCCTCTCAAAGCTCTCCCGACTGATCTGTGCTTCAAAAAGCTGATGGCGGATCAGTGATAGTGCATAGGTTAGGTCCTGCGGCAGGCACTCCACCCTCAAGGCTACACCGTCGCGGTTTGCACTGGCTTCCAGCCGCAGGCTCGGAGGGCAGAGCCCGATCTGCTTCGGCCACGGATCTGGCACAGCTACGATCAGCGCAAGTAGCTGTCGGATACCTGCAGTCAACCGTGTTTCCTGACTGGCGCGCACCCTAACCACTGCTGATATTGCTACTGTCGAAGCACTGTTATTCGGTTGAAAAAGGACGCGGCAGCCATTGTCTAGCACTACTTCTTCGATTACCGGCAACCGAGACACTCGCTGCGCGCGACAATCTCCCGGCGCCAACAGCAGCACACCAACTACCAAGTTGACTACAACCAGCGGCAGCTTCAATTGAACAAGGCTAACCTGAAAGAGACGCTCGACCACCGGCCTATATGTGGCTCAGGCGGACCAGCGCGGAGCTAGCCAGCGCGTTGGCGGGGTCGGCCGCCAATGCCGCACTATATGCCGCGATGGCCTCATGGACACTGCCTTGAATCTCAAGCACCTCACCAATCTGAACGTGCACATCAGCTATCTGCTCATCGGTGGGCGCGTTTTGTATGGCAATCTCCAGGACTCGGTGTGCTGCCCGGTACTCACGGCGGGACAGGTAGGCTCGTCCCATCTGCCGGTAGGCCGCAAAATAGGTTGGATCCAGGGATAGGGCCTGGTTGAGTGCTGTGGTCTCTTGCTCATAATTGCCCGTTTCATGGTAGGATAGAGCAATCATGTAGTACATGTACGCTCGCTGGTAGGCAGTTTTGGCCAACTGGGCTTTGGGAATGTATTCCAGAGCTTTATTGTACTGACGCCGGGCCCGATACCATGACCCCATCTGGAAGAAGGCGTTGCCCAAGTTCACATGCGACTGACCGTGCTCCGGATTGTTCCGAATCGCCTCGGTGAAATACTCGACGGCCTTGGCCAGGTCGTTCCGGTAGTAGGCGGCCAGACCTGCGGTATTCAATCCCTCCACGTCCGTTGGCTTTAGTCTTAGGGCGTACTGAGCCGTCTCCAGAGCGGCTGTGTGGTTCTCCCGCAGTAGTTCTGCCCGCGCCAGTTGGATGTACAGATCAGTGTTTTGCGGATCGAGCTCCAGGCCGCGCTCGGCCATCGTCATGGCCTGGCGCGTGGCATTTACTACCGCCGCGCTGCCTGGCTCCAGTTTATTGGCCTGGTCCAGGTAGGTACGAGCTAACTTCGTTAAAGCGCGCACCGAAGCGGGGTTTAGATCCAGCGCTTTTTCGAACTCTTCGATGGCCTCTTTATAGGAGTGAGAGACGATATTGCGGTCCGGATCAGAAGCATAGGTATTGGCCTGCAGGGCATATACCTCGCCGAGCAGTTCGTGGGCCGGTGGATAGTCGGGGCTGAATTCCAGTGCCTTCTCGGCTGCCTCGATAGCGTTATTTGTCATGGGGATGGCACTGTAAAGCAGGCCCTCGTCGTAGAACATTTCCTTGACGTCTTCCAGCAGAGCTCGGCCGACCCGCACATAGACGTCGGGATCGGAGGGGTTACCCAGTTTACTGCGGTTCAGCGCCTGGCGGTAAGCATTGCGGGCATTAGTCCACTCGCCCAGCGCCGCGTAGGTGTCGCCAATGGCTTTACTGAGATCGGGCCACAGCCCCAGCTCGCGGGCAAAGAGTTCGGCCCGGCTGTACTGCTGAGCCATAGTCTCTTCGGTCGTTTCCTGCCGACGCTGCTCAGAGACAGGTAGTCGTTGCAGTCGAACATTCATATCGTTCCATGCCTGGAGTACCTCACCGGCTTGCTGGAACTGTTCCAGAGCCTGTTGTGGCTGGCCCAGTTGCAAATAGACCCACCCCAGTTGGTAGTAGGCCTCCACGTATTTCGGATCGTAGTAGATGGCCTTGGATAGAGTCTCCTGGGCTTGGTCAAGCTGGCCAGCTCTGGCCAGAGTCCGTCCTAGAGCAACCAGCGTTTCGGTTTTTTGAGGGCCTTCGAGCTTGAACAACTCCTGGCGATAGGCAGCTATGGCCTCTTCCAACGCCCCTTGTGCGGCATATATGTGCCCGATGTATAGCCGCACACCGGGCCGGGCCGGTGCAAGCTGTTCCGCCTTGCGGAAAGCGGCCAGCGCCTCGGGGTACTGCTGGAGGTAGAAGTGGGCAATTCCCAGATGGAACTGCGCTGCCTCGCTGTCGGGTTGGGCCTCAACCGCCTGCTGCAGACTGGTTACAGCCTGTTCATAGTCTGTTGCATCAATGGCATTGATTCCTGCAACTAGCTGAGGGTTTGGCTGCTGGGCAGCGACACTGGTAGCCAAGATGGCCAATGTAACCAGCGCCACCAATATGGTAGGCCGACCGTAACTCATGCGAGCCAGTCTCCTTTTTGTGTTGCAGTCTGCTTTGATGTCTATTATAGCCTTCACTGTTGGCCTTGTCAATAATAGGCTGGCGGTAATGCTCTGCCACTCGCCCGTAAACGGCCGAAAATTCTCAATCAGCCGGTTAGGTACCTGTCGGGTTTCGCCACCGGCATCGTTGTGATATAATACAACAATGAGCGAACAAGCCCCCGTTTCAGTGGTCCTAGATAGCTTCGTGTGCAAGGGAAGACTCAAGTCATGAGCAGTTGTTGCCAGGATGCTCCGCCGCCGGTTCGCCTGCCGTCGGGGGAGTTGAGCTTTGCTCAGCGTACACTGGTGGTAGGGATAATCAATATGACCCCGGACTCGTTCTCGGGCGACGGGTTGAGTAATAGCGTCGCCGTGGCAGTCCGGCAGGCTCGCGACTTTACTGCCGCGGGCGCCGACCTCATTGACATCGGCGGGCAGTCTACTCGTCCGGGCAGCCGGACGATCTCGGTCGCTGAGGAGCTGGATAGAGTAATCCCGACTATTGAGGCTGTCCGGGCAGAAGTGAATGTGCCGATTTCTGTGGACAGCAGTGTGGCACAGGTCGCCAAGCAGGCCCTGGAGGCGGGCGCTGAGATAATAAATGATATCTACGCGCTGCGTGGGGAGGGGATGGCCGAGTTAGCTGCGAGGGCTGGCGTACCGGTTGTAATTATGCATATGCAGGGCACGCCGGGAGATATGCAGGATAATCCCACCTATGAGGATGTAATAACGGACATCTACGACTTCCTGGCGCGGCGCATCGAGGCAGCAATGACCGCTGGTATCGAAGAGAAACAGATCATAGTTGACCCCGGTTTTGGCTTTGGTAAGACAGTTGAACACAACCTTGAAATCCTGCGGCGGCTGGGTGAGTTTCGCAGGCTGGGCCGGCCTGTTATGATTGGCACATCGCGCAAGTCCACCATTGGAGAAGTGCTTGATAAGCCGGTCAAAGAGCGGCTGTGGGGGACGGCAGCCACCTGCGCTGTGGCCATCGCCAACGGAGCCAACCTAATCCGCGTCCATGATGTATCCCAGATGGTCCAGGTCGCCCGGATGACCGACGCAATTATGAGGGGCTTCGACTGACAATGCGGGCCATCGAAGATCGGCGCAAGACTAAGATTCGCAAGAGAATTCTCAAGAAGCGCGATGGGCTCAGCGAAGCTGAACGCCGCGACAAAAGCAAGATCATCTGGAGCCGGGTGGTGCAGACCTGGGAGTTTCAACAGGCCGATTCAGTAATGCTTTATGCCAACTTCCGCTCAGAGGTACAGACCGGCCTGCTCATTGAGTCCACGCTGGCCGCTGACAAGCGGCTGATTCTGCCCCGAGTCAATCCCGGCTCGCCCGAGTTGGAGCTTTATTTTGTGGAGGATGTCTGCGAGCAGGTTGCGTCGGGCTATTGCGGCATCCCCGAGCCGGTTGTGGACCGCTGTCTACACACGCTGCTGGAAGAAGTCAATTGTGTTATCGCTCCCGGTATTGCCTTTGACCGCTTTGGGGGTCGGTTGGGTTATGGCGGGGGCTACTATGATCGGCTGCTCAACGCGCTTAGCCCGGCCCAGGCCCGCGTCTCGATTGGATTAGCCTACGAGGTCCAGATTGTTGATGAGGTCCCCCAGGGCTTCTTCGACGCCCGCGTGGCCGTCCTGGCTACCGAACTGCGCCTGCTGGTGGAAAATCGCTGACTTGAAAAGGATTGATAACTGTGCCCCGCGACTGCATACGTATAGTCAATATGACCTTCTATGGACATCACGGCGTGGAGGAAAGTGAGCGCGAGCTGGGAGGACGTTTTGCGGTGGATGTTGAACTATACCTGGACCTGGAACCGGCCGGCTCCACGGACGATTTGACCAAGACGGTTGATTACAAGGCGGTCTACAAGCTGGTACGGGAGATGGAGGGGGCCCGCAACTACGAGCTGGTCGAAGCGCTGGCCCACGATGTGGCCGAAGCCATTATAGCCCAATTTGCTGTGGACGAGGTGGTGGTGCGAGTCCGCAAGCAAAGTGTGCCACTGGGCGGGCTGATTGACTACACTGAGGCGGAAATCCGCCGCAGCGCAGATGGATAGCTCTAACGTGCCGAACTGATGGCAGTTACGGGAAAGGTGTATTATGTCTTTAGTAAGCGAAACAGTGCAAGACTACTGCAAGCGGCTTGCTTCCAATGAGCCTACTCCCGGCGGGGGCAGTGGCGCGGCAGTGGCGGGAGCACTGGCGGCAGCCTCGGCGGCGATGGCGGCCAATTTTACGGTGGGCAAGAAAAAGTTCACCGATGTCCAGGAAGATATTGAACGGATTCTGGAGGTGCTGAATACTCAGCAGCAGAGACTGCTGGAGTTGGCTGATGCTGACGCCGAGGCCTACAGCAAAGTCGGCGCGGCTTATGGTATGCCCAGGGATACTGACGCGGAGAAAGAGGCCCGCCAGCAGGCAATTCAGGAGGCGTTGATGGCGGCGGCGGAAGTGCCGATGGGCGTCGTCGAGGCCTGCACGGCTGTCATTGCGGTGCTGCCGGAGCTGGCCGACAAGTGCAATCCCAATCTGATCAGCGATGTGGGAGTCGGCGCCCAGCTAGGTTCGGCGGCGTTGGCGGCCGCGCAACTCAATGTGGAAGTCAACCTGGCCCTAATCAAAGACGAAGATTACAATTCACAGAAGCGCCGCCGCCTCAGCCAGTTGACGACCGAGGCCGGCGAGGCGGCTGAGCAAGCCATTGAGAAGGTCAAAGAGGCCATTTTGGTGTAATAGGCAGTAGGAGATTATTTGTGGGAGGGGCACCCTTGCCCCGACCATTACATACAATTGTGGCGTCGCCAGTCGGGGCAAGGGTGCCCCTCCCACGACTATTCTGCCCGAATAGGACAGGCAGGACGCCTGTCCTACCGAATGAGCAAGGAGGAATACAGAAGTGAGTGCTAAGATACTTGAAGGTGGACCTATTGCGGAACAGATCAAGGCCGAAATCATGGCGGAAATCGAGCAGATGGCGCGGCCGCCGTGCTTGGTGGCGGTGATGGTCGGCGATAACACCGGCGCGCGTATGTATGCCAAAATGCAGGCCAAGTCCTGCGAGGAGGTCGGCATTGCCTACGAGCTTAAGGAGTTTAGTGACGAGATCTCCGAAGCGGACCTGTTGGGTGAGGTCCAGTCGCTCAATGAAGATGCAAATGTGGACGGAATTATTCTGCAGATGCCAGTACCCGAGCATATTAACGCGCGTACCGTGCAGGCCACTATCGCCCCGCAGAAAGATGTGGATGGGGTCAATCCGACTAATTTGGGACGCGTCGTTATGGGGCATCCGGAGGCCGCGCCCTGCACCGCGCAAGCCGCTGTGCGGCTGGTTGAGGAGACCGGTATTGATCTGTATGGCGCCGAGGTCGTTGTCGTTGGGCATAGCGAAATCGTGGGCAAGCCCGTCGCGCTGCTGCTGCTGGACGAGTTCGCCACCACCAGCGTCTGCCACATCGGCACCAGCGATGCGGGAATGCTGGAGGAGCATACCACTCGCGCTGATATATTGATCGTTGCGGCTGGCGTACCCGGCTTAATTAAGGGCAATATGATCAAGCCGGGCGTGGCGGTAATTGATGTCGGCATCAACCGCGTCAAGGACCCCGAAACTGGTAAGTCCAAGACCGTCGGCGATGTGGCCTTTGATGAGGCGGTGGAGGTCGCCGGCATCATCACGCCGGTACCGGGCGGCGTCGGGCCGATAACCACGGCGATGCTGCTGCAGAGCACGCTGCTGGCGGCGCAGGCTTGAACACATAACCAGGACAGATGGTACGACGGGCGTCTCGCCCGTCTATTCCTGGACAGGCGAGACGCCTGTCCTACTGCACTGACGGGAGGACAAAGTATGAAACTGTCTCAAGCATTTGCAGAACAAGATTTTGTGATAACTGGGGAAGTCGGGCCGCCCAAGGGGGCCACTGTCGAGGAGGTGCTCGCAGGCGGGCGGATTATGAAGGACTATGTGACGGCGGTTAACGTCACTGACAATCAGAGTGCCGTAATGCGGCTGGGGTCGTTGGCTGTCTCGCGGCTGCTGAAAGAAGAGGGCATCGAGCCGGTCTTTCAGATGGTCTGCCGCGACCGCAATCGCATCGCGCTCCAGTCCGATCTGCTCTCCGCTGAGGTTCTGGATATTGATAACGTGTTGATCATCACCGGCGACCACATGGCGCTGGGCGATCATCCGGGGGCCAAGCCGGTCTTTGGCCTGGATGCGGTGCAACTGCTGGAGGTAGCCCGAGGCCTCAACGAGGGCCACGATATGGAGGGCAATGAGCTGGAGGCGCCTACTGATCTGTGCCTGGGTGCGGTGGTCAGTCCGGCCAGCGCGCAGTTGGATATGCAGATAATGAAGCTGGAGAAGAAGGTCGAAGCTGGCGCCGAGTTCATCCAGACTCAGGCTGTGTACGATCCGGACCGTTTCGCGGAGTTTATGGAGCGTGTTGAGGGCTTCGGCATCCTCATTATGGCGGGGATTGTGCCGGTGAAGTCGGCGGGGATGGCCAAGTATATGAACGCTAACGTCTCCGGCGTCCAGGTGCCGGATTGGATAGTCGAGCGAATGGCTGATACCGCCAAAGAAGACCGCAAGCAGGTGGCTACCGAGATAACCGCCGAGTTCATTCGCGACATCAAGGATATCTGCCAGGGCGCGCACATTATGCCGCAGGGCTGGGACGATATAGTTCCCGGCGCCGTAAAGCTGGCCGGCCTGGCGGATTGAGTCAGCACCTTCAGAATAGCTGACGAGTCTCCTGACGGGTGGTGTTCAACCGCGCTCGTTCGTTGAGTGCAGTGAGAGGTGTGGTGTGTTTGCCTCCCGGGATGCTACGAAAGTAACTCTGTGGCATGCGAACTTATGAGTGCGGCCTGTGCTGAGTGCTACGGAGCGCAGATAAGCAGGGAAAAAGATCTCCTAAATAGATAAAATAAAAGCGAAGGAGTCATAGCGAGTAGTAAAACAAGGGAGGGAATCTTATGACCGAGGATGTTGACGAGCAGGTAGAATCTGAAGACATGGATCTGGAGGCAGAGGGGGCTGCTCCCCGCTGCAAGAAAGGCGGATTCTGGGCAGTAATGACACTGGTTTTTGTGGTGGCTACTGTGGTGCTGGCCTGGCTTTACACCGTCCAGCTAGATGAACTGGCGGCGCTGCGCACCGAGGCTGACCAAGCAAGCAGTCAAGTGGTCAGGTTACGACAAGCCAATAGACGAATCTCGGGTGAACTTGCTGGACTAGTAGAGAAGCTCCAGGAGGTTGTCAAAGTAGTGAATGAGCTCGAGGAGGTTGAAGAACTGGAACCTTCCGCCGAGGGGCCTGCGACTGAAGCGGCAGCCCGACCCGCTGAAGCAGAGCCTGCCGAGGCAGCAGCCGAGGCGCCCGAGTCACAACCAGCCGCAATAGCCCAACCGGCTGAGGAGGAGCAGACCGAGGCTGGGCCACAACCGAAGGCACCTGCGCCGTGAGTGCGTCCGGTTCCTCCGCGCCGTTAGTGGGGGGCCGTTAGAGCAGCCCAACCAGGTGTGGCCAACGGAGGGCCGCCGCTAGATTATGGTAGCCATATAGCGGCGGACAGAACCTGTAGTGCCAAACAAACCCTCGGCCGGGCGATACTCCCAAAGAAGACTGCAAGTAGGGGGCTGGTGAGATAACCACCGAGTTTATTCGCAACATCAAGGATATCTGCCAGGGCGCGCACATTATGCCGCAGGGCTGGGACGACATAGTTCCCAAAGCCGTGAAGCTGGCCGGCCTGGCCAAGTAGCGGGATGCTGGACTTTGTCCTCCTCCTCGCAGATGAGGCTGCCTGCTCCAGTGTGACTGAGCGCCGCTATGTTGCCACCAGTGTGTAGTTGTGGTATAGTAAATAGTCGCAGTGCAGTAGTTGCCGCTGGTGCGGGAAGCTATGGCGAAAGTCAATACACTGAGGCGACGGCGGGATTTTGACCGGCTGTTTGAGTCGGGGAAACGATACTACGACAAGCTGTTGGTGACCGTTGTGCACCGGCGCCCGGAGAGTGACCAGGCGCGGGTTGCCTTTATAGTAGGGAGAAAGGTTGACAAGCGGGCGGTGGTTCGCAATCGCGTCAAGCGCCGCCTGCGGGAAGCCTGGCGCCGGGAACTGTCCTTGGTTAATGTTGGCGTGGACGTTGGTTTCATGGCGCAACCGCCGGCACCAGAGGCAAGCTATCACGAGTTGGCCGCGGTGGTTCACCAGCATCTAGTGGAGGCTGGTTTGTTGGACTAGGTGTGGGTACAACCGGCGTCGTACCCGTGGGCCGTGGGATAGGTCACACGCCCATTCTGTTGCTAGGCGGTACGGCACAATAAATTGGCATCTCTTGTACTCCCTGATAGTGCTGGAGCTTGTATTCTGGCTAGCGTTGCTGCTGGTTTCGGCCGGACTCGAATGGCTGGGCCTGGGTGTCGGGTTCTTGGGTGCTGTGGGGATTATACTGCTGGAGGTTTTTGTAGGCCGCAAGACACGGGACAGATGACGAAGGATCTATTGATGGAAACATGCGCAAGCTCATTCAACAATTGACAATTGGCGTCATCCGGTTGTACCAGCGGACCTTCTCCCGGCTGCTGCCGTCAACCTGCCGCTACCGTCCATCGTGTTCTGAATATGCTATTCAGGCTGTCCAGACTCACGGGGTGGTGAAGGGACTGTGGCTGGGGCTGCGGCGGATATTGCGCTGTCACCCGTTCGCGGCGGGCGGCTGTGATCCAGTGCCCTCCTTGAAACGGTGGGCGAATGAAGTTGCCAAGCAATCTACCGAAGCAAAGTTGAAGGATATATATGAGAAGAGCTGTTAGCTACTATACTGTACTCCTGGTGCTGTTGGCACTGGGCATATTATGTGCACTTCCTGTGACCTGGGCCGAGCCCCTGCCCGGACAGGAGGGGCTACCTCCCGAGCTGGTCATCCCGGCTGTGCCCCCTCTCGATGATCAGATTGATGCCCTGGAGGATCTGGCCGACTATGCCGAAGAGAATGCTCCCGAGACCGGCTTTGTTGCTAGCCTAAAGCAGATGTTCTCCGGCGGTCAGGGGCCACGGCTGATCAATATCAGTGATCTGGCAGCTCACATTGAGGATCTCAAGGGCGAGATTGTGGCCGTGGAGGGCATCTACGAAAAGCAGGGCGAGGGCCAGGGTCTGTTTCGCAGCATCGGCGCAAGCTGTTACTTGGCCTGGGCCGGCGGCACTCAGCCGCAGGACTTTCCCGATGCAGGGCCTGATGGCCTGCCCGCGCGGGCCGAGGGAACTGTTGAGGTCAATGAGCGGGGCGAACCTGTAATCAGAGCGCAGAAGCTGACCCCGGCCCTGGCGTTGACTTTCATTCGCCTGGCCCGCGCCTACGAGCTTGACGAAGAATACAAAGATGCCGTTGAGGCTTACCAGGCAGGTGCCCAGGCCAGTGGCACTTTTGGCTATCGGTATGGCGCTTTCGCGCAGGTGCATGGAGCCGAGGTGGCGCTGGACCAGCTCGAGGATGAAGGCAAAGCGCGAGGGATGTATGACCAGGCATGGACCGCATACGCTGCTGGCACTGATGGCGACTTCTACACCTGGACGCGTCCAGAAGAAGATGGGCAGTGGCACAGACAGCCTGTCCGCGAAGTTATTGGGAAACCGCTTGACAGCCTGAAGCGGGGTGGTTTCTGGTATAGTCTGGTCGGTACGTTCGTGAATATCGCCGGCGGTCACCCGGCATTCGGCTTGATACTGCTGGCCATAGTGACTCGCTTGATGATCTATCCACTGACCAAGAAGCAGCTTTCCTCGATGCAGGCGATGCAGAAAATCCAGCCTCAAATAAAGCAGCTTCAAAAGAAGTACAAAGACGACAAGCAAAAGTTTCAGGGAGAGTTTTGGAATCTCTGTAAGGAACACAATGTCAATCCGCTGGGCGGCTGCCTGCCCTTGATTGTTCAGATGCCCATATTGATTATGATCTACCGGGGTATCCGCGACTATGTCGTCCAGTTCGACGGAGCCTCATTTTTGTGGGTAAGCAATCTGGCGCATCCGGATACGCCTCTGCTGGTGGCCTACGCGATCAGTATGTTCCTGTTCCAGAAGATGACGCAAAAGATGAACCCGGCCGCCTCGGCTGATCCCCAACAGGCCCAGCAGCAGAAGATGATGATGTACTTGATGCCGGCAATGTTCTTCTTTCTGTTTCGCGGCTTGTCGGCGGCTTTCATCCTGTACTGGCTGAGCGCCAACCTGGTCTACTTCGCCGAGCACCTGTGGTTCCAACGCACTCACGGCTCTGGCGAAGAATCGGAGGGGGACAAGAAAAGTCCTGGCGGCTTTGTGGCGGCGATGGCGAAAGTCGTGTCCGGAGCAGTAGGCAAAGCTAAGGAAGAGGATAAGGACAAAGCTGCCCCGCTGCCTCCTAGCTACGAGGAAACACGGGCGAGCGCTGAGGGCAGGAAAATCGGTAAAGAGAAAGACGAAAAGAGGAAGTGAGCGTAGAGCGTATGGCCGATTGATGGCCAGTCATTGGACTAGACAGGAAGGATAAGAAAGCATGCGATCGGTAGAGATATCTGCTTCCAGCCTGGAAGAAGCCCGTAAGGCCGCTGCATTTCAACTTGGTGCTCCTGAGGAAGAGATCGAGATTGAAGTGCTGGAAGAGCCTCGCAAGCTCTTTGGCATCATAGGTTCGGGCGAGTATCGCGTTCGGGCTACCTACGACGAAGGTGCGGTGGCGTTAGCTGCTCCTGAAGCAGATGCTGAAGTGTCTGCTGGCGAAGCTGGCCCGCAGTTAGCCGAGGCCGAGCCACCCATTGAACCTGCTGCTGGGCGCCAGCCGCCCCCGCCAGTCACTGAGCAGCCGGATGTTCCGAAGCAAGCGGTAGCCGACCGAGCTCGCCAGCTTACTGAGGACATTATTACGATGATCGGCATTGATGTCCCGGTTACCATTAGCAGCGTCGGAGAAGAAGAGGTTGAGATCGAGTTGAACGGTGACGAGAACCTCGGGCTGCTCATTGGTCAGGAGGGTAATACGCTCGACGCGCTGCAACTGATTGTGGCTATCGGTGCCAACAAGGGCATCGAGGAGGGCTGTCGCGTAATCCTGGACACCTCCGGCGGATACCGCGAGCGCCACCGCGAGCATCTGTGCCGCCAGGCCCGCCAGTCTGCCGAAGAAGCTCAGGCCACCGGGCGCAAGGTAGTTATGAGTGATCTCAAGAGCTATGAGCGGCGTATCGTACACATGGAGCTGGCCGACGAGCCAGGCGTAGAAACCTACTCCGAGGGCGAAGGCCGCTACCGCCGCCTGGTGATCTCGCCGGTCAGCAATGAGTCATCGGACTGGTAAGTTAGCGAGCGTGACGCTATGACCAATCCCCGCAAGCTGGTTGACCTGCAGCAATTGCGCACGATTATCGCCGACCTGCGCGCCGCCGGCCAGCGCGTGGTTTTTACCAACGGGTGTTTTGACATCATCCACCCCGGCCATATCCTGCACCTGCAACAGGCCCGCCAGGAGGGAGATGTTCTGGTAGTGGCGCTCAACAGCGACGAGTCGGTCCGCCAGCTCAAGGGGCCAGATCGCCCCGTCTTCAGTCAGCAGGAGCGGGCCACTGTGCTGGCCGCCCTGGAGCCGGTGGATTACATTACTATCTTCGATACGCCGCGCGTGACCGAGATAATTGAGGCCACACGGCCTGACGTCTACATCAAGGGCGGCGACTACACTCTCGACACACTCGTCGCTGAAGAACGCGAAGCCCTGGACCGCTGCGGGACCGAAATCCGGTTGCTGCCCGAGATCGGCAACTTCTCCACAACTGATGTCATCAACCGAGTGCGCGGCAGCCGCGAGACCTAACTGGCGTCAGCAATGCGGCGGAGACCGTCCCTGCGCAGGTGGTAACTATGGCAGATCAGGCTGAAATAGCTGAGGAGATTAACCAGCTCAAAGCAGCGCGAAACGCAGTAATACTTGCTCACAACTATCAGTTGCCTGAGATTCAGGATACTGCTGACTTTCTGGGCGATTCACTGGGCCTCAGCCGCCAGGCGGCCGCCACTGAAGCCGAGATCATCGTCTTCTGTGGAGTGCATTTCATGGCCCAGACTGCCAAGCTGCTGTCTCCGCAGAAGACTGTCTTGATGCCGGACCCGTCGGCCGGCTGCCCGATGGCTGACATGATCACATCCGAGAGCCTCAGGGAATTTCGCCAGCCTTATTCAGATGCGCCGGTCGTCTCCTACGTCAATACCACGGCGGAGGTAAAAGCCGAATCTGACATCTGCTGTACCTCCTCCAACGCGGTTCGGGTTGTCGAGTCATTGGAGCAGCAGACGATACTGTTCACTCCAGACGCTAACTTGGGCGACTGGGTCCAGGAGCAGCTCCCCGACAAGCAGATAGTTATCTATCCGGGCTGCTGTAATGTCCACGTGGCCATACGGCCGGAGATGATTAGTGAGCTGAAGCAGGAGCATCCCCAGGCCGTAGTCGTGGCCCATCCGGAGTGCATCAAGGAGGTCCGGGATATGGCTGATGTAGTTACTTCCACGGGGGGGATGGTCCGGTTCGCTCGGGAAAGCGAGGCCCGGCAGATTATTCTCGGCACCGAGCAGGGGCTGTGCTATCGGCTGCGGCAGGATAATCCGGACAAGCAATTCTACGCGGTTGAGGCCGCCCTCTGTCCCAATATGAAGAAGACCACACTGCCCAAGCTGGCCGCCTGCCTGCGGGAGATGACCGGGGAGATTACCATTCCCCCGGGTGTCGCCGAGCAAGCCCGGGCCAGCGTCGAGCGGATGGTGGCGGTAAGCTAATTGGCCATCGGGAGTTTATCCACCATCTTGGCATGACCGTCGGCGTAGCCGACGTTGAATTGTCCCCCATGTGGCCCGACTAACCCCTCGGCGTCAAGCGCCGGCTCCCACAGCATCGGCGTCTCCTGAGGGTTGTCCAGATCCTTCAGGTCCACGCCGCTGAGCGCCTCATTGAAGATGTAGCGCTGGCCCGTGGTCGGACAGGTGAATAGCGCCTCGTTGTCGCCGGCGTACTCGGCAATCGCATCTTCCCAGGAATCGGCCTCCGGCAGGGTCTCCTCGTGGTCGGCGGCATACATCATTAGTGCTAAGCCGAGTTGCTTGACCTGGCTCAGACAGGCTGTTGCCTGGGCTTTTTCCTTGGCCCGACCGAACACTGGGAAGAGAATCGCCGCGAAGATCGCGAGCGCGGCCAGCAGCATAAAGGCAGCACCCGCCACGACAGCGATTATGATCCATTTCTGGGAACTGGGCCTGGACGGGTGTGGGGGAGAGGTTCTCGCAGCGGTCGCTGCCGCCCCAGGCTCGGGCAGCGCCTCGCTGGCTCGCTGCCACGGTTCGTCACCACACTTCACATAGTCGTCATCCACGATCCGCCCGTCCTGTCGGCAAAACAGCAAAGTCTGATAGTCGTACGGGCCGTACACCTCCCCGCCGCGACTCGTCCACCAGTTTTGCTCGCCGCCGCTCTGTGGCTCATTCGGCATTGTCATCACCGCTCTCTTCTGGTTGAATGGGGGATCTCTTTGGGGAACTCAGCATGCCCGTCCAGGTAAACTACGCTGAACCTTCGCTGATGCGGTCCTCTTCCGTAATCATCAGGAGCTTCCCAGAACAGCGGTACTTTGGCAGGTTTAGGTATTCCCTTCACAATCTGGCCGGATAGGGCGTCATTGAAGACGTATAGTTTCTTGGTTACGGGACACAGGGAGTAGTCCCATGCCTCGCCAAGATAGGGCAGTAACGCATCATACCAAGACGAGGCCAGTGGCAAGCTCCCATTATTATCGTCTGCATGGGCCAGAGCTGCGAGGCCAAGCTCCTTGATATTGGCTCCACACCTCGCCCACGCGCAGTCTGGCGGAGGCTTCAGGATAGGGAATAGTATCGCCGCCAGGATTGCCACCAGCGGAATCATCAACCACCACAGCCCAATGAACTGCTGCCGCCCGATCCGCCAGCCGCGGTTAATGGGTTCGGCAGGTTTCCTATTTCTTTGCTCCTCCATTCCTCTGCACCCCCAATTGCAACTGGACGGTCCTCAGTGATCCTCTAGAGCAGTGGGTCAAGCAGTTTCATCGCATGTTTGATGTCAGCGATTTGCTGGGGGCCGGCGATTTCCCGCTCGATGGTCACGGCCCCGCGGAAGCCCTTCTCCTTCAGCTTGGGCAGCAGAACCGGGAAATTGACGCGGCCCTCGCCTAGCGGCCTCTCCGGGCCGAGGCTGATTCCGTCGGTTGGATAATCCCCATCCTTGGCGTGCATCCCCCGTACATATTCGCCGAAGACATCCACCGCGTCAATAGGATTGCCCTTCCCGTACATTAGCAAATTGGCCGGGTCAAGGTTGATGCCCACGTTGTCCCCGCCGATGTCCTGGATCGTCCGCAGCAGCGTCACCGGTGTCTCCTGACCAGTCTCAAACCAGAAATCTATGCCCTCGGCGGCGCAGGTGGCTGCCACGGCCTTCAGCGCCTGCAGCGTGCCATAGTAGTCTTCATCACCCGGGAATTCGGGGATAAAGCCCACGTGAGTGGTAATAGACTGGATACCGATGCCTGCTGCTACGTGAACAGCGTTAATCAGCGCTGCAGTTCTACGGTTACGCATATCCGCAGGCACCACGCCAATAGTGGCCGGCCCTTCGACAAAGTTCCAGACCGTCCGCCCTGGCAGGCCTGCCCATATTGTCGTGATGTGCACCCCGTGACGGTCGGCAGCACTCTTTAGCGCCTCGGCTTGTTCAAGGCTGTTCTCCGCCGGCCAGGAGACCTGGCAGGTGGGCAGGCCCAGACCGGCCACATCCGCCATTGCTTGGTCGGGTGAATCTCCCGGACTGGTAATAACGCCAAGTTCGAGTTTCTCAGAAGCCATTACGGTCCTCCCTTAGGTAAACGGACAAGTGTTGCAACGTTACGCGGGGAACTTCGCGGT
Source organism: bacterium (assembly GCA_030602615.1). GTDB lineage: Bacteria > Armatimonadota > Zipacnadia > Zipacnadales > Zipacnadaceae > JALGTD01. The sequence continues at coordinate 11,531 of JAUVZM010000023.1, read as the reverse complement.
GGCCGAGGCAAAGTCCTGCCTGCCACAGAACAAGAAATGGTGGGCATCTCCGTGGGGACCACATGGTTGAGGCTGTACAGGCAGATGATAGGCTTGGTGATTACAGCGAAGGGTTCGGCGGCTGGTGCTTAGAAGTGTCTCGGGGCAACTGTTCTAACTACGCCGGCGCAGCCGCGCGGCCAGACCGGCCAGCCCAATGGCGAAGAGAGCGACCGTGGTCGGCTCAGGGATGGCTGCTGGGTCAATGTAGAGTAGGGCCGCGTAGGCATCCAGAGAACCATACCCGTACTTGTCGTCGTAGTCGGCAAAGGGGTCTGGCCAACCGGCTGGTTGATATGCAGTCTGCCGGATGGCTTCCCGAAACTCCTGGTAGGTCAACCCGTAATGGCGCGAGTAGGCCAAGCCGGCGAAGCCTGAGACCAGCGGAGCGGTGAAGGAAGTACCCCCGGGGGTCGCCTCATAAGTGTCTTCGCCCAGTGGATAAGATTCGGGATAGATCATATCGCCTACCCAGTAGGCGTAGGCGTTGATCAGTCCCGTGGAGCAGGCCATGTCCCCGGGCGCGACGAGGTCGAGCACCTCGCCGTATGCTGGGTTAGCCCAGCTAGAATAGGAGGCTCTTTCGCCGTTCCAGTCTATAGCGCCGACAGATATGGTTTCGGGCAGGTTGGCGGGGAAATCCAGCCCCCCGCCCATCGTTTCGTAGTCGGGGAAGAAGGGATGACCGGCGGAATTGCCCGCCGCAGCGATGATGATGACGCCCTTCCCCACAGCGTATTCTATCGCCTGCTGCACGAGATAGGCCTCCCCCCCCGGGTCAAACTCCTCTGACGCAATGCTCCAGATTGGTCCGAAGCCCCAACTGCAGTTTATGATGTCCACCCCGTGGTCCGCAGCGTAGATAATGGCGTCCGCTGCATCAACACCGTACCCCCAGCCTTCGGCATTGACTATGCGTATGGGCATCAGGCTACAGTTCCAGGCCATCCCTGCCAGGCTGCCCTCTGGGGTCTGCTCATTATTGTTGGTAACTGCGCCGGCGATCCCCGCTACCAGCGTGCCGTGGGTGACGCCGGAGTCCAAAGAATACCCGTCCTGGTCGTTATCAACACTGTCCCCGATAGCTGGATCATAGTGAGTTTCCCACCACGCGGCAGTGCCGGCTTGGTCCCAGACTGGGTCCCAATTGCCTTCCGACCAGGTTAGGAACGGCGGCTCCTTCTCGTCCGGCTGGCCCCAGGCTGGATCCCAGACCGTGGCGTTGCTGTCGTCGGAGGCCGGGTCGTCGTCCGTGTACCCGATATTGTTCCCCACAAAGTCCCAGCCGGGAACGATGTTGGCGGCAAGGTCTTCGTGGTAGATACTGATACCGCTGTCCACGATCCCGATGACTGTGCTGGCCAGGCCGTGCTGCAGATCCCAAGCCTGTACGGCATTGACGTCGTACAGATAATACTGGTTGGGATACTCGTTGGGGTCTTCAATGAAAAAGCTATCATTGGGTACGTCCAACTGGTATAGCAGCAGATGGGGCTTCGCGCCGGCCACCTGGGGCAGAGCGGTCAGATACTCTTGCGCACCTGCCAACGACACCCCCGGTGGGATAGTTACCGATACCAAGTCCGGGAAGTTCTGATGAGTCTTCACCCCAAAGCCCTGTGCGTGCAGACTGGTGGCCACTTGGGCCGCGGACTGGTCAGGTTCGAGCCTCACCAACAGGCTCGAAGACGAATACTGGGACCGAACGACGCTAGCCTGTGGCGCCAGAAGCCCGCTCTGGGCAGGCGAGAGGACAGCTGCCGTTGAGCCATTCACATCCGCCCAAGCCTGATCTGTCGGCCCGAAACAACCAATGGATAGGACACAAATAATGGCTAATATCGCGATACTACGCAACTTCACTATAGTTTTCTGACCTCGCTTTCTCCCTCCCGGAAGCGCGAGAGATTGCGACATTTCTCCCAACTCTCACTATATTGTATTATACCCGTTATTGTTACACTTACGCAAGGCTTTTGGCCATTTGTTAAGGAAAATTTGCAGGCATATTTGATCCGGGTGCGGCAGCAAATCCCCCGGGTGCGGCCAGGCGGTCGCATTATGGCCAGCTTGACAATAATTGGGTAGCACGGTTATTCTATACGGGGTTTGGGTGGTACCTGATGGCGTCACGAACTGGTCGCCGCGGGTACTGCCTCCCGCAATTTTGCCCATTAGTGCAACACTGATTATGAGACGGAGTGGTTTTGTGTGCCTATTGTAGACTCAGATACCGGCGAAGTTAGAGTGGATTATTCGGTGGAGGAGCTGGAAGCGAAAGCTCAAGAGATGCGGGCGTGGAATATGATTTCAGTGACTGCCGCCGGCTCCGGGCATACCGGCGGGACCATGTCCATAATGGACATCACCACTGCCTTATATCTTAAGCATATTCATCATGACCCGAAGAACCCGCAGTGGGCCGACCGCGACCGGGTTTTCTGGTCAAGCGGCCACAAAGCGCCGGCTCTGTACGTCGCCTTGGCTGCGACCGGCTACTTTGACGAGCGCCCGCTTACCTTCCACGACGAGCCGGTGCCCGGGCTGGAGGATATCCGTGGCCTGGAGCAGACGGTGCTGCTGCGCAGGCTGGGTTCCGGCTTTGAAGGTCATCCCAACTGCCTGAAGCTGCCGGGACTGGAGTTCTCCTCAGGCTCATTAGGACAGGGGTTGGGGGTGGCTATCGGTTCGGCGCTGGATGCCCGGCTGCGCGGGAAGGATTATCGTGTTTATTGCCTGATGGGCGATGGCGAGCAGGATGAAGGCTCAATCTGGGAGGGCGTGATGTGCGCGGCCCATTATAAGCTGGACAATCTCGTCGGGATAATTGATGTTAACCGGCTGCAGATTGACGGGTCTACTGAAGAGGTTATGAGGGTCGAGCCGCTGCGGGAGAAGTACGAGGCGTTTGGCTGGGAAGTAATCGAAATTGACGGCCACGATATGGGCCAGATTCTCGAAGCTCTCCAGCAGGCTGATGCGGTGAGGGGTCGGCCGGCTCTCATCTTGGCTCACACAATCAAGGGCAAGGGCGTGGATTTTGCCGAAGATGTCGTCGGTTACCACGGGATTGCTCCCAAGGACGGCCGCTATGGTGATGAATCATTGGAGCAGGCGCTGATTTCTATTGGTGCCCGCGAGCAGTTCCCGCCCGAGCGCGTAGATGAACTTCTGGGGATAGCCAATAAGTATCAGGCCTACGCAGACCAGCGAGTGGCCGAGGCGATGCCCAAGTTCAGCCGCGATTACTGGTGGAACAGCGGCGAGACGATGCAGGTAGAGATGGATGCCACCCGCAACGGCTTTGGCCGAGCGATAGCGGAGCTGGGGGCCGATGAGCGGGTCGTCGCCCATGGCGCGGATATCACTGGCTCAATCCGGATGGACCGCTTCTACACGCCTGATGGCAAAAATGAGGACCCCGAGCGCAAACAGCGCTTCTTTAGTATAGGCATCGCGGAGGCCAATATGACACTGGTTGCCTCGGGCCTGGCGAAGGAGGGACGCACGGCATTTATCGGTTCGTATGGTGTGTTTGCTACGGGGCGCAACTGGGATCAGTTGCGCACCACGGCTGGCTACAACGATTTCAATGTCAAGGTAGCCGACGCTCACGGGGGCATCTCGGTCGGTCCTGATGGCGCTACCCACCAGTCCCTGGAGGAGATCAGCCTCATCACCTGCCTGCCCAATTTCAGTATGGAGGTGCCCTGCGACGCTCCTGAGACTGCGCGCGCGACTAAGGCTATTGCCGCGATTGACGGCCCGGCAGTAGTTCGCTACGCCCGTGAGGCTACTCCCACAGTGACTAGCGACGAGACACCCTTCGAATTTGGTGTGGCCAATGTCATCCGCTACCGCGGCGAGCAGGAGCAGTTCATAGATGCCTTCGAGACCACTCTGGCCTGCGATTACCAGTCTGAAGGCGAGGTCCTCGCTATCATTGCCTGTGGGCCGATGGTTCCCGAGGCGATGCGGGCGGCATGGATACTCAAAGAAGACTACGGCATCGAGACGCGGGTGGTCAATGCGCACACCGTAAAGCCGCTGGACGCTGAGGCCATTGTCAGCGCGGCCCGCGATGCTCAGGTTGTAATTACTGCCGAGGAGCATCAAGTGGGAGGATTTGGTAATCAGGTAGCCGGTGCTATCTGCAGAGCCGGGCTGGGCGGCGATGTGAAACTGGATATGGTCGGTGTTCAGGATCGCTACGGCGAGTCGGGCGCGCCCTGGGAGCTTATGAAAGTCTTCGGGCTGACCGCCGAGCATATCGCCCACAAAGCCCGCAAGCTGTTGGAGTTGTAAGCGAGTGTACTGATATGCGATGAAGCCATTTGAGCAGGTCGAACATACTGCGGATTATGCCATTGTTGCTCGGGGCAGCGACCTGCGCGAGCTTATCCAAAACGCTGGCCGTGGTATGATCAACTTGCTGGTGGAGGCCGAGGCAGTCGCCGCTACCAAGCAGGTTGAGTTCACCGCTGAAGCGGACAGCCCGGAACGGTTACTGCTGCAATGCCTGCGCGAGTTGCTGTATCTGCAGGAAGATGAGGGCCTGGTGCCGGTTGGCTTTGATGTCAGCCGGCTCTGTCAAGCGACCCTCAAGGCCGAAGGCACTGCTGCCGTAGCTCCTGTTGACCAAACCCGCCCCCATCTGCTGGTAGGTATCAAAGCTGTAACCTACCATGATCTGCACATCGCCTCCACGCCCCAGGGCCTGGAAGTTCACATCGTCTTTGATGTCTGAGGTTCCTCACCGCTGGCCTGATCTGTCAACTGTCAATCTTGCCACTAGCGGGTAGGCTCTTGCTTCTTCAGCGGCCCCGACGGCGATCTCGGTCGCCGTGATTTAGGTCAACGCAGCAGGCGCTAGCTGTTGAATCGCCTCATCGCCGCCTCCATACCCTCGACCACAACCGACTCCGCTGCGTCAGTTGCCTGATGAATCAGCTCTTCAGCGACTTGCTCTTCGTCGGGGTCGAACGGTGAGAGCACGAAGCCGCGGGCCTCAGCTTCCGGCGGCAGCCGACCTATTCCCAGCCGCAGGCGGGGGATTTGGTCGGTAGCCAGGTGATCAATGATCGATTGCATGCCCTTGTGGCTGCCGGAGCTGCCCGCGCGGCGCAGCCGCAGCATGCCCAGGTCAATGTTGATGTCGTCGTAGATGACCAACAGGTCACTTGGTAGAAGATCGAAGTGGACGCAGAGACGGGCAACGGCCCGGCCACTTTCGTTCATAAAGGTCATCGGCTTGACCAGCAGCACTTGACTGCTTTTGATTCTGCCTTCTCCCACGATTGCTTGAAGCATCCGTTGAGGGGTGGGGAACTGGTGGCGGGCGGCCAGCAGATCAATGACACGAAACCCGACGTTATGCCGGGTTTCGGCATACTTGGGCCCGGGATTGCCCAGGCCGATGATGCAGCGCAGTGAAGATGCCCTCATTGCCCTTGGTTGATTGAGCGGATTGAGTTCCTGCCGGGTGAGGATATTGCCCATGCGGTCTGGCAAAACAAAGCGTCTTGGCTCTGAGCAACGCCCCAGCACAAAGATTTCCCCACAAATCGGAGAGCTTACTGGCTGGCAGCCGGCGGCTATTCGCTCTCCTCTTCTGGTGCTTCTTCTTCGCCGGCTTCTTCCTCAGGCTCTTCGCCCTCGACCAGCTCCAGCTCTTCCTCTTCCAGTTCCACCGGTACCTCTTCTAGGCCGGCCAGCAGCTCTTCGGGGACGCGGACCTCCAGGTCTTCCTCCTTGATGGGCGCGGCGATGCTCACCACCGTCTCGGCGGGGTCTACCAGGATTTCGACGCCCTCCGGGGCCTGGAGAGCCTCGGCGTGAACAGTGCCGCCGATCATCAGATCGGTGATGTCGGCCACCAGATGGTCGGGAATATTGGTGGGCAGACAGCGCACTTCCACTTCGTAGATGATCTGGTCCACCACTCCGCCGTCCTCCGTAACGCCGGGGGCTATGCCCTCGACTTCTATGGGAACGCTAAACGTGCTAGCCTCCTTGAGTGATATCCACTGAAAGTCGACGCTTACTGCGTCACGGCTAATGGGATGGCGCTGAATGTTCTTGATGATCGCCGCAGCTTCCTGTTCAATCTCGACGTCCGCGATCTGTAGTTCCAGCAGGACATTAATCCCCTGCTCCGTGCGCAGGACATCTTCAAGCTGTTCTGCCGACACCGCAATGGGCAGGGTTTCTTTGCCCATTCCGTAGACGACTCCTGGAACTATACCTTGCTCGCGAAGCCGCCGAGCCGGCCCGGAGCCAAACTCCTCGCGCCGCTCGGCCTCTATGATTGCCTGTTCCATCTATATTTGCCTCCTGCTTTGTCGGTTTGACCTTAATCTGGCTGTTGTACTTTCAAAACATTCGCTTCTGTCGGGCGGTGCGGTTGGACAGGATTGCGCTTACTGACGCATCCTTGTGGATATTATCAATCGCTTCGGCCAGCAGTGGTGCCAGGTTGAGAATCTCCATTTTATCAAGTCGCTTCTCCAGCGGAATGGGGATCGAGTTGGTCACCACCACGCTGTCTACCACCTCTTGGGCCAACTGCTGGCAGGCGGGCTCCGACAGCACAGCATGAGTGGCCGCGCAGTGCACCTGAGCAGCGCCGTGCTCCCGCAGCAGCCTGCCGCCCTGAACCATCGTCCCGCCGGTATCAATCATATCGTCCAGCATTATGGCGCGCTTGCCGGCCAGCTCGCCGATGGCCTCCACCACACTGACTTCATTATCGCGGGGGCGGCGCTTGGCGACCACTCCGATGGTGGCGCCTAGCTCATCAGCCATCTCCATGGCCTCACGGGTGGCGTTGGGATCCGGCGCTACTACTACCACGTCCTCGCCCTGCAGGCCCTGTTCGATGAAATACTCGGCCATTATGCGACGGGCAGGCAAGTGATCCACGGGGATATCGAAAAACCCCTGTATCTGGTCGCTGTGCAGGTCCACGGCCAGAACCCGGTCGGCACCGGCCTGAGTAATGAGATCGGCAACCATCTTGGCGCTGATCGGCTCACGCCCTTTTGCCTTCTTATCCTGGCGGGCATAACCATAGTAGGGCAATACCGCCACGATACGCCCGGCGCTGCCCCGCTTGAAGGCGTCCAGCATTACCAGCAGTTCCATCAGATTCTCGTTCACCGGTCGGCAAGTCGGCTGGATGACGAAAACGTCCATACCTCGCACGCTTTCGTTGAGCTCTACGGCCACCTCGCCGTCGGCGAACCGACCGACTTCCATATCGCCCAGGTCCATCCCAAGCTGGGCGACAATTGCCTCGCTTAACTGTGGATTTGCGTTACCACAAAACAGTCGCATCTGGCCGTGGAACAATTCAGACACCCTCTCTGCCGAGTCTGGCAATGGCTTACCTATCAAGCCGCAGTGAATAGCCTGTGTTGTATCTAACTTCTGGCTGGGGCGGCAGGGATCGAACCTGCGATACGGGATCCAAAGTCCCGTGCCTTACCACTTGGCTACGCCCCAGTTCTATCTTTCTTGAAGGCGTTGGGTGGCGATAGCAATGTGTTCAGGCTTGTCCACGTCAAAAGATACTTCGGGGTATGGTGAGTCTACCACCATAGTCTCACACCCCAGTATCTGGTTGACCCGCTGCACGATATCCGCCACCGTCAGGCGGCCGAGTAAATAGCGGAATATGGAACGCCCTCCCAGAAGTCGGGCCAACCGAATGGGATTCTTGCGGCTGGCAAAGGCCCGCTCAAGTCGTTGCTGTTGGCGCTCCACAAATTGGCGGCTGACTAGCGCCAGGTTGCCGCCGGTGAATGTCCCGTCGCGCAACCGCACCAGGGAGTGGCTGGTTGTCCCGTACAATGAATCCGCCCGCTTAGCACTGACCATACTGTAACATAATTCTGCGCCGCTGTCGAGTGCCTCAGCAACGAAATGGTCCACCGCCTCAGCGGTCAGCAGCGGTAGGTCCCCGGTGACCAGTAGAACCTCTTCGCAGTCCTTGTAGTAGTTCAGCCCCGCCATAATTGTATCCACATAACTTCCCCCGGCCGACTCGACCCACGCCGTGCCTTCGACCAGCAAATCCTGCACGGGTGAGTCAGGCGCGGTCACTACCACCACTTCACCGACAAGCTGGGCTGCCTGAAGTGCCTCGACCACCCGATTTACTACCGCTCGCCCGCCCACCTCCAGCATGGCTTTGTGGGCCAGGCCGCTCGCCTCGCTGACCGGCTCGGATTTGGTGCCTGCCGCCAGCACTATGGCCGCCACCGACTTGGTTTCGCTCATAATCTGCTCCTGTCAGCTTTCTATCAGCCTTGCTCCATACTCAACAGGTCGGACTGCGACTGCCCTGTAGCCAGCTTCGCCCACTGCGCCGGCTGTCTGCTCGGCCTCGGCTATACTCGGCAATATACAGAAAACTGCCGAGCCCGAACCCGACAGCGCCGCTGGCGCCCCGCTTATCCGGGTCATATCCTCCTGCACCTCGGCGATCTGTGGCCACCGGGAGGAGACGGCCCGTTGAAAGCAGTTGAATAGGTGCCGCTCGGCATCGAACCGCCCGTCGGCTAGAGCCTGTTGCGCAGAGGCAGTAATCTCGCCGTCAGTGAAGTCATCGCGTTCCAGCAGTTCATACGCCTCTGCGGTAGAGATGCCCAAATCAGGCCAGGCCACCAGTAGCGCGCGGTTGTTCCACTGAGTTGTCACGCTCTGAACCTGCTCGCCGCGTCCTGATATCACCGCCGCCCCACCGGCCAAAAACAACGGCACGTCGCTGCCCAGTTCCGCCGCCATCTCGTGCAACTGCTGTTGGGGGGGTGGTTCTTCGACCAGCTCACCCAGCCCCAGCAGCGTGGCCGCTGCGTCACTGCTCCCTCCCCCCAGCCCGCGGCCGGCGGGAATATGCTTGATTAGCTGAATCTCTACGCCACCGGGACTGCCGACCCGCTCAATGAATGTCGTGGCAGCGGCGTGGCACAAATTCTGACAGCCTTCAGGTGCCCACTGACCACAGACGCTGACTGTTATGCCCACGGCAGTGGGCTGGAGCGTCAATTCATCGGCCAGTGAGAGGCACTGTACCAGGCTGCGCAGCTCATGATAGCCGTCGGCGCGCTCGCCCAGGACCTCCAAAGTCAGGTTGACCTTGGCCGGAGCACGCAGCTTTATCTCGGCGCCGCTCTCCGCCATTATTGGGCTGCCTCGCTGAGGTGATAGACGGCATTGCCCAGGGCGACAAATTCGTCAAAGTCAAGCATCTCACCTCGTCGGCTGCCGTCAATGCCAGCCTCGGCCAGGGCGGCGTCAATCTGTTCGATAGGTAGGTCCAGCCGCGGCGAAGTCTTCAGGGAGTTGCGCAGGGTCTTGCGCCGATAGCCGAAGGCGCTGCGCACTGCAGTGAAAAAAGCATTTTCACTCGCTACTCCCTCCGGAGCAGCGCCGCGAAGTGTCATGTGCAGTACCTGCGAGGTGACCTGCGGCGGCGGCCAGAAAGCCCGGGGCGGCAGCGTCGCCAGTGTTTCTATCTTTGCCGCATAGTAGCGGCAAAATATTGTCAAAGAGCCGTATTGCTTGGTGCCCGGCTTCGCTTGCAGGCGCTGGCCCACTTCCTGCTGCACGGTGATGACCATTGCGGCGAAGCGGGGCCGGATCTGAAAGACCTTCTCCAGAATGGGCGAGGTAATGTAGTAGGGCAAGTTGCCGACCACTATGCTGTCGGGACCGCCCAGCTTGGTTAGGTCAGCCTTCAAGAAATCGGTCTGATGTATCTGCACCCGCTCGACATCGCCTAACAGCCAGTCGAGAATAGCACAAAGCTGGCGGTCTGTCTCAAAGGCGATGATTTCCCGGGGCCGGGCAGCCAGCGGTATGGTTAGAGCGCCCAGGCCTGCCCCCACCTCCACGATACGCTGCGGGCTGAACTGTTCAGCGGCCTGGACGATCTGCTCGGCAGGAAGGTCATCTACCAGGAAGTTTTGGCCCAGCGACTTACGCGGCCGGAAATCGAAATGCCGCCTCAGCCAGTGTGTGCGGCGGCTAAGCGGCATACGGCGGACCTCTTCGGGTGTGCGAGTCTCTGTTTGCACTGGTGCTGCCAGTCTACTGTCCTGTTCCCCCTCTGTCAAGACTGGCCGTTGCGCTGCGGCTCATTACACGGTAATATGTAAGCAAGACACTTCGGGCCTATGCGCCGCTTGGGAATGTGCTGGGGCAAACATGGAAGAGCAACGAGAACTCGATACACTAATTGAGCGAGTTACCTCGTATTCGCCGGAGGCGGATACGGGGATGCTGCGGCGGGCGTATGAGTTTGCCGAGAAGGCCCACGCTGGCCAGAAGCGGCTGACCGGTGATCCCTATATCAGCCATCCGCTGGCGGTAGCCAATATCCTCGCCGAGGTGCAAGCCGACCCGGTGGCTGTCGCCGCCGCTCTGCTGCATGATACGGTGGAAGATACCGGCATCACCATCAGCGACATTGAACAGCAGTTCGGCGAGCGCATTGCCCACCTGGTGGCGGGTGTGACCAAACTAACCCGGCTTGACTTCTCCAGCCGTCAGGATAAGCAGGCCCAGAACCTGCGCAAGATGTTCCTGGCAATGGCGGACGATATTGGCGTGATTCTCATCAAGCTGGCCGATCGGCTGCACAATATGCGGACACTGGAGCCCCTGGAGGCGGAGGTTCGCCAGCGCAATGCCCGCGAAACGCTCCATATCTTTGCTCCTCTGGCTCATCGTCTGGGAATCTTGCAGATCAACTGGGAGCTGGAGGACCTGGCTCTGAAGCACCTGGAACCAACAGCTTATTGGGACATCGTCGAAAAACTGGGCCGAAGTCGTGAGGCCCGAGTCGCGCAACTGAAGTCAGTGCAGCGCGAGCTGCAGAGAGCACTGGATGAGGCTGAAGTGCCCGCTGAAATTGAGGGGCGGGCCAAGCATCTTTACAGCATCTATCGGAAGATGGAGCAGCAGCAGATCGACTTTGGCCAGATTGCGGACCTGACTGCGCAGCGGGTAATTACTGACACGGTTGACCACTGTTATGCCGCCCTGGGCGTGGTGCATTCACTGTGGATGCCGGTGGCGGGTATGTTTGCTGACCATATTGCAAAGCCCAAATCCAATAAGTACCGATCGCTGCACACGAAGGTCTTCGGGCCGGATAACCAGCCAATGGAGATTCAGATCCGCACCGAGCAGATGCATCAGCAAGCGGAGTACGGCGTGGCTGCCCACTGGCGGTATAAAGAAGAAGACAGTGACCCCCAGCTTGATGAGCAAATCTCCTGGCTGCGTCAGATGCTGGACCTGGAGACCGACTTGGAAGAGAGCCATGAGTTTTTGGAGCTTTTGGAGCTTGACCTGTTTCAGGATCAGGTATTTGTGTTTACCCCCGACGGCGATGTAGTTGACCTGCCCGGTGGCGCAGGGCCGATTGACTTTGCTTACCGGATTCATACCCAAGTGGGCGACCACTGCAGCGGGGCCCGCGTCAA
>JAUVZM010000077.1 GCA_030602615.1 bacterium | reverse complement strand
GCAGTTCAAGGCGGTGGGCATGACCGAAGACGAGGCACTGGAAATCCAGCTCAACGGTACCCTGGTCCCGGACAAGTACACTTTTCGCCAGTTCTACAGCGATGGACAGAACGAATGGCAGGGCCGCCCGCTGGATGCTTTCTATGAATATAAGATAGACCTGGATCGGAGGATAATGGACCCGCCGCTCATCAATGGTGATAACGAGCTGACAGTTCGCCTCATACCCACAGAGGTGCAGAGCGAAGGCACAGTTACCATTGAGGACCTGGAAGTCTATGTGTATGTGAGGGAGGCAAGGTAAGGCAGGGATAGTCCAGAGGGTTGGTGTGACTTTTGCAGCAGTCTCCGTAGGGTGGCGACGGGAGTCGTCGCCCGGAACGCAAACGCCCATCTGCCGTTGTTGGGGCCGGCCTCGTCGGCCATCTTAAGAACCACGAGATTGACACCGGCCCGTCGGGGCCTGCTCAACGAACAGTGGGAGGAATTAGTGCAGGACACAGAGAATGTTGGACACAGCAACAGAGGATATGGAAAATCCCAGGGACCCAGCGGTTGTAGAGTCCTGTCCCATGACCCAAGCTGCCACTGAATAATCATCTCTGCACGCACTTCGTGCTGCAGAATAGTACCGAGAGAAGCGCAATCTTGGCGCGAACTTGGAGGTATGACTGATGAAGAGCTTCTGTTGCTGCCGTTTCCTACTGGCTGTAGCGATATTGGTAATCTCCCTGGTCTGGTGGACGACAGGCTGGGGGCAGATTGTCGTAGCTATCGCCGCCGCCCTTCTGGTCATAATGAGCATCTTCTCCAACTGCTGCTGTTGTCGGGGAAAACAGAATGAATCGGCTTGCGTGACCGGGCCGCCGTCTTCCCCCGAGGGAGACTGGTAGACCAGCGCAGGAAGCGGTCTAAGGACCGTGCCACGCTTGGGCAAGGCTAAAGCATAGGCAGACATCTGGCGGCGCGTCCTGGACGTTCTGTGGCCCGCGCGACGGGCCTGTGGTCCTGCCTATCTCCGCGCCACCCCCACTTGAATTCGCGCCGTCGCGCCGTCGTATTCCGCTTGTTTAGTCCACTCTGAATAATCTGCAAAAAATTGGGAACATTTCAGAAGAATTCCCTTAGCCCAAGTAATCCCTGACGCACAGCGACCATGCACCAGAGCGGCTGATGGTCTGTGGTCGAGCCTACAGTCGGCAGGAATTAGTGCAGGATACAGAGAACATTTGACGCAGCAACAGAGGATATGGGAAATCGCAGATGGGTAGCTTTTGCAGCTGTCTCGCTACAGCACAAACCAAAGCCAAGAGTGAGTAGTCACGAAAGGAGATCAAGAATGTCCCAATCCGACCGTGAGGAAGTGCTGATTACCAATATACCAGACCAGGTGGTAGATGTACAACTGGCTACGACAAACAAGCCCGACCATTGGCGCATTATCGACTATACGCTCGAGGACATAGGCCCCGGTAAGGCCCTGCTGGCCAATGGCGAGCCCGACCCACTGACCGTTCGGCTGGATGTGGCTGGTCATTATCGCGTATCGTTGATTAGCCGATATTCGAGGCTCCGGATCAAGTGCAGCGACGATCGCTGCTACGATGTCTGTGAACCTGTCCGAGAGAGCGACGACTTCTGGGACCAAGAGGGGTGGTACGACGCTGAGGAGGTCCTATGGCGGGAGGTTGACCTGACAGGCCAGGATCTGATAATAGCGATGGATGGCCCGGGTGCGTACCTCCTGGCCATTCGCTTGGTGCCGGTGGAGGCGACTGTTGACCAGCGGGAGGTCCGCTGGCCGATGGTGTTCAGCCGAGACCTGGGTGTGATGCGGACTGTTCACAACTCACCCGACGACATGTTTGAATCACTGGAGCATGTCCCCCAGGATTCTTGCGTCAAGATGATGATCTACGGCTGCGGCGGCGGCGATGTCTGTGGCGGTCCGACCCAGATAGGCACCATTTTCGGCGAGACAACCCAGCACGGCTCGAGCGAATACGCACAATACACACAGAGGTTCCTCAGTAACCTCAAGCAATGGGAGCAGTGGGGGATTAACCCAATCAAAGCGATGATAGATTATGCCCACGACCGGCAGTGGGAGATCTATCTGTACATTCGCTTGCGCCCCTACGGCTATGTAGCTCCCTTGGATGGCCCCAGGAACTCGAAGTTCTTCGCTGAACACCCTGAGTTTCGGATGGTGGGGCCTAACGGGGAGGCAGTGGCGTCTTTGAGCGTGGCTTATCCGGAGGTACGTGAGCACCTGTGCCAGTTCTATGCAGAGCTGGCTGCTCTCGGGCCGGACGGAATCTCGCCGTGTTTCATTCGCGGCTGCCCGGTGGTGCTATATGACCCGCCGGTAGTGGAGAGTTTCCAGGAGCAGTACGGCGAAGACCCACGCCAGCTTCCTGAAAGTGACCCCCGCTGGCTGGATCACACTGCTGAGGTAGTGACGCTGTTTATGCGCGAGCTAAAAGATGCGATTGGGCCGCACTGTAAGCTAGGCCCGATGATGCATGGCACCGCCGAACTGAACCGGCACTTTGGTATGGACATAGCTACCTGGGTGGCCGAAGGGATAGTTGATGATCTGTTCATTATGGGTCACAAGTATGACCGATGTGGCACCCACTCCGAGAGTGGCCCAGAAGACCTGGACTACCAATACTTCGAGGGACTGGCTGGGCGGGAGAATGTCCGTATGTGGCCGATATTCTATATGTGGAAGCACTTTAAGGCTGATCCTGCCCGATATTGCGCCTTTTTGCAGGAATGCCTTGATGAGGGCGCCGACGGCTACGGCTTTTGGGATGCGGCGGCTCAGCCGCCCGATATGGTCGGCAACATCTGGCACCTGGGCAATGAGCCCCGTCCGACTTACAAGAAGAAAGACAGGCTGTTGGGGAAGTACGACATAACAACATGGTGCGGGTTCTCTTCTGACAAGTACACCCCGAGAGAAGGGTGGTAGGCTCGTCGTCTGCTTTAAGTAGTTGGCTACTGGCAAATGTCCACAGTAGAGCGTTAGCTATCCACCCCGGATTCCCCACAATCAAACGGGCGGGAGTTGAGCAGGACCGCCGGGAACCATACCCAGAGAGCCAATATCGCGCGACTATAGCTTGCCTCGCAGGAAGCACCCAATGGGTTGGCCTGCCCTTGACCTTCCCCCCACAAACGAGTCCAGGAGTAATGTTAGTACTTGAGGAATCTGGGATTATAACAGTCTGCACAGAATGGCAGTGCGGCTTGTTCACAATGACTTCTGAGTATTCTATTCAGCCCGCTCTGCACAGAGGGGTGTAGGGCAACGACCTTCGGGGTACAATATCCTTGGCACGGGGAGACGACTCAATAGCATAGCAAGGCGGAAATGGGGAATCTACAGCGGCGCGCTGCGAGTCCAGCGCATAGGCACAATTCTCCCCGTGCTATATTCTTCTGGTTATAACCCTCCCTCGCCCTGCCTCACCCGCCTTGCTGACAGTCCTCTCTTAGGCTTGTCCATAGGTTTGCTCTTTGTCGGGCCATAATCGCGCCGTAAGCCTCGGTCTTTCCCGCCCCTAGCTTATAGACCCCCAGCGCTTGTCTTAGCAGCCCGAGTATGAAGAGGAATTGGTGCAGCAAACAGAGAACGCTACACGCACCAACAAAGCATATGGAGAATTCCAGATTTGCTTGCCGGAATACACAGAGCATAGTAATGCAAATTGCAGATGGGAACTTATAGAAGGAATAGTTGAGGATCATGCCCCATAGGGGAAGATGGCCAAGTCTCCGGTCGGTGGTACTTCTAGCGGCAGTTGCCGGTCTCTATGCTGGCCTGGTGTCCTGTGGACGAGCCCAAAACGAAGCCGCGACCACGGGTGCCGGGGCAGCAGCTACAGGCTTGGCAAAGCCAAGGACTTTCGTCGTAGTGGACACGGGCCAGGCCCGCTGCTATGACAATGGTCGGCAGATCGCTCCTCCCGCCGAAGGACAACCCTTCTACGGCCAAGACGCGCAACACTCTGGTAACGCACCACGCTACCGTGACAACGGCGATGGCACGGTCACTGACCTGAACACCGGGCTGATGTGGCAGCAGGATCCCGGGGGCAAGGTAACCTGGGACGCCGCTGTGGCCGGTGCCAACAGCTTCAACCTCGCGGGTTACACTGATTGGAGGCTGCCGACGATCAAGGAGCTCTACTCACTGATCGATTTCAGCGGCGTAACTAGGATGAGCGCAAGCGCCTCAACACCCTACATCGACACTGACTACTTCGCCTTTCGGTACGGGGACGCATCCATCGGAGAACGCTTCATCGACGCACAGTACTGCTCGAACACCGAGTATGTCAGCACCACGATGAACGGCAATGCTACGGTGTTCGGCGTGAACTTCGCCGATGGGCGCATCAAGGGCTACCCCAAATACAAGCCCGGCCCGCGCGGCTGGACGGCAAAGACCTTCTTCTGCCTGTATGTCCGTGGCAATACGAGCTACGGCACGAACGATTTCGTGGATAACGGCGACGGTACGATCACGGACCAGGCTACTGGGCTGATGTGGACGCAGAAGGACAGCGGCTCCTTCGGCATAGGTGACGCTTCGGACGGCAGGCTTAACTGGCAGCAGGCGCTGGACTGGGCCGAGAACCTCGCCCACGCGGGTTACAGCGACTGGCGGTTACCCAACGCCAAGGAACTGCAGAGCATCGTGGACTACACACGCTCGCCGGACACTGCGGGATCGGCGGCAATCTCTCCCGTCTTCAACTGCACAGCCATTGTCGCTGAGGGCGGCACTACCAACTACGGCTTCTACTGGACCAGCACGACGCATCTGGATGGCCCAACGCCCGCAGCGACGGCCTGTTACGTGTGTTTTGGGGAAGCATACGGATATATGGGCGGCTGGTGGCTCGACGTTCACGGCGCCGGTGCTCAGCGGAGCGATCCCAAGAGCGGCAACCCCCGCTGGTTTCCGTTCGGTAGAGGACCACAGGGGGATGCAATCCGCATCTACAACCTCGTGCGCTGTGTGCGAGGCTAGCGTGGACAGTGATCCGGCCCTGCGTGGCTGCAAGGGGGCACACTTGAATTCGCGCCCCCGCGTCGTTGCCTCATAAGCTATTTAGTCCCGTGCAAGTGAATCCCCAAGATTCTAAAGAATCCTAGAAAAATTGCCCCGGCATCCCCTCATCAATCATCCTCCTCTATCCCACCCCGTTCGTACTGTCGGCGTTGGCTGGCATGACCTGCCTGCAAGAGATTGTACCACTTGAGGTCATAATCACCCCGGGTCGGGTGTTGCTCAATCGTCACCTCTGAGCGGATGCTTGGCCACAGCCTCCTGCAAGGCAGCTATGTCCACGTGCAAATAGATGGATGTGCTCTCCAGCGAGGCATGGCCCAGCAGCTCCTTTATGCTCACCAGGTCGCAGCCGTTCTTGAGCAGCAACGAAGCAAAGCTGTGGCGCAGGCTGTGGAGGGTTATCCCCGGCCGGCAAATGGCAGCTTTGCGCAACGCCTTCCGGAACAACGCGTGCAAGCCATTTCGGCCCAGAGGCTTCCGAGTTAGCGTGCAGAACAGGCAACGGTGGTGGCAGTCAGTCCGAAACTCCAGCCAATCTCTGACTGCCTCAATAGCTTCTTCGACCAGCGGCACCATCCTCATCTTGTTGCCCTTGCCCCTACGCACCCGCAACCATCTCTGCTCCAGGTCGATGTCGTCGAGCGTAATGTCCAGCAGCTCCTGACGCCGTATGCCCGTGTATACCAGTAGACTCAGAACCGCTCGGTCGCGAAAGCCCAGCATCGTATAGTGACACTGATAGGCACTGTCCAGCAGTGCGCGGCACTCATCCTCAGTTAACACCGTGGGGAGTTTCCGCGGCGTCTTCGG
>JAUVZM010000065.1 GCA_030602615.1 bacterium | reverse complement strand
CCCCAATCGTTCGCCCGATCCGCTCAGCGACGAAGCGATGACCCAGTGTGCCCGGCGTGTGGTCGAGACCGGCGCTGACCTGGGTATTGCCATTGACGCAGACGGCGATCGGGTCTCGGTAGTTGACGAGACCGGCACGATGGTCTGGCCGGACAATTATGTCATTCCGCTGTGCCAGGAGGTGCTGGCCGAGGGTCCGGCCACCATTGTCACCGAGGTGCGCTGCTCACAGGCTACGATTGACCAGGTTGAAGCGTGGGGCGGAGAGATTCAGATGGTCGCCTGTGGTTATCCGTTTATTCTCGACGGGATGCGCCGGCTGAACTCGCCGCTGGGCTTTGAGACTTCCGGCCACTGCTATTTCGGCAATCCTTACATCAAGTTCGATGACGCCGCCTACGCCGCTGCCCGCCTGGCTGTTAGTCTATCGCGGCAGGACAGGACGCTACGGGAGATAGTCGCGGAGCTGCCGGAATACTTCCCCGCCCCGGAGCAGCGCCTGGACTGTCCGGACGAGCGCAAGACAGAAGTAGTAGAGCAAGTGACCGCCAGCTACCGCGATGAATATCCGGTGCTGGAGGTAGATGGTGCGCGGGTGCAGATGCCCGAGGGCTGGGCGCTGATCCGCGCGTCCAACACCGCCGCAGAGCTGGTGATGCGCTGGGAGGGCAAGACCCCCGCCGCCCGCGACCGCATCGGCGAGGAGCTGATGAGGCGCATACGGATAGAGTTGCAGTCGTAGCGAGCCTGCATGGTGTGCAAGGGAGATTCATAATGGCCTACATGACAGTCACTGCCTGGAAGAACGGTAAGCATTGCGAAAGTGGAGCAGGATACGGCCTGAAGGTTGCCGTCGACGACCGCAAGGTGTACTTCAAGCGGCAGTGGAAATATATTGTTCTGGAGCTTGAAGGAAGTTCGACTTTGGTTAAGCCCCATGTCGATAAGCCCTCATTCTGGAACGAAACATGCCACGAGCTTATTGACCAGGAAATCGGCAAGTGGCTTATTAGTAACGGGCTCGCGCCGTGGCCGGAGCAACATCCGCCCAAGGTACGGATGGCGCAGGTCTCCGGGAATCGGTTCTTTGTCTACAGGGAGAACTTGGCTCAGAGGACTTAACGCGGCGGGAAGGCATAGTCCAAGTACCGGCCACTGACGTCGGCAGCCTGGGTGTCGCTGGCATGCAGGTAGAGGCGGAAGTTGAAGGTCAGCGCCTCGCCCTGGCTGAGCGTGTAGTCACCGCGCACTGAGAAGTCACCCGCGAAGTCGTGCAGACCCCAGCAGTTGGCGGTAAACAGCCCGTAGCCGCGCACATGCCACCAGGTAGGATGGCGCAGATTTGTCGGGTGGTCGAAGATGGCCAGGCCGACTTGCTGCCCGTCAACTGTTCCGAAGTAGTCAACCCACGGCGCGCGCTTGCCCCAGCATTCCGCGTCGTTGATGCCGCCGTACGCATTGACGAACTGACCACCGTTGCTCACTTCCATCTGCTCATTGACGCGCACCGAAATAGTACCGCATTCCTTCGTGTCGCCCAGCAGTACGCCCTGGTAGGCGGCAGTCCACTTTGTGGTCACGTCAAGCAGCCGGCTCGTGTCGGGAAGGTTATAAAAGCGCCAGCGCGTCTCTTCGCGCAGCAGCTTACCGTCTTCGGGTGTTAGCACGCCGGGCTTTCGTTCCTCCGGCGCCATCCAGTCCCCGACGGTGCGGATCTGGCCGTAGACCGGGCCGCTGGTCACCTCGCACTCATTGATAACAGTGCGCGCATGCCCTTCCAGTTCGTCCCAGTTATTGTAGCCGTTGACCTCGCCGTGAGCAATATACAGCGACTTGTGGTGGACGTGGTCTTTGGGCGCGAAGTTGGTCAGCTCCACGCCGCCGGGCCCGTGCAGTGGGTAGCAGTAGGGCCGGGCGATATCGCCGCCGAAGACATACTCGGTCAGCAGCTCGTCGTCAATGAGCACCGGGCAGCGCCCGTCCTGCTTCTCGACAACCACGCCGCCTTCTGCCTCCGTGGGCGGCCCGAACTGATAGCGCTTGACCTGGCCAGCCGCCATCTGGAGCACAATAAAGGTAGCCTGGCCCTCCTCACACTGAGCGGGAATTGTCTCGCCGCTATCCTGGTCGGTGAGCGTGTGACCACCGGTGCAACCCGGCTTGCAGTCCACCGTCACCACGGCATTTTTCCGATTATGCGGCCCGGCCTCAATCTGAATGACATTGTTATGGTCACAGCAAGATGACATTGTCCGATCGCTCCTTTAGATATTCAGTAGGACAGCCGTACCGTCTAGATTCCCCCGCTGCGCCGGGCGTCGGCCCACAGCGGGGATATTTCGCGGAGACGCTCGACAATTCCTGGTAGCACCTCCAGAACATGGTCAATTTCCTGTTCAGTATTGTTCCGCCCCAGGCTCAGTCGCAGCGAGCCGTGGGCTACCTCGTGGGGGTAGCCCATCGCCAGCAGCACGTGCGATGGCTCCAGCGACCCCGATGTGCAGGCCGAGCCGCTGGAGGCGCAGATATCGGCGTCGTCCAGTGACAGCAGGATGCCCTCACCCTCGATGTAGCGGAGGCAGAAGCTGGCGATATGGGGCAGGCGCTGGCGGCGATGGCCGGTGACGATGACGTGCGGAATGCGCTTAGGAATCTCCTCCAGGAGCTTATCGCGCAGGGCGGTGAGGCGCGGGATCTCTTGCTCGCCGCGCTGCTGGAGAAGCTCGATGGCCTGGCCGAAGCCAACGATGCCGGCGACATTCTCAGTGCCCGCGCGCTTGCTCCACTCCTGGCCGCCGCCGTCCAGCAGATTGCGGATCTTCACCCCGCGGCGCAGGTACATCGCCCCGATGCCCTTGGGGCCGTGTATCTTATGGGCCGAGAATGCCGCCATATCCACGGGCATATCCGCCAGATTCAGCGGCAGCTTGCCCAGCGTCTGCACCATGTCGCTGTGGAATAGCACGCCGCGCTCGCGACAGACTTCCCCAATCTCCTCGATTGGCTGCAGGGTGCCGACCTCGTTGTTGCCGTGCATTATGCTGACCAGAATGGTATCATCACGCAGGGCTTCGGCCACTTGCTGGGCAGTAATCAGTCCGCTACTGTCAGGCGGCAGGTAGGTAATTTCAAAGCCATCCTGCTCCAGCGCCTGGCAGGCGTGGAGCACGGCGTGGTGCTCAATCTGCGAGGTGATGATGTGCCGGCCCTTGTCCCTGAGCGCCCAGGCTGTGCCCTTGATGGCCCAGTTGTCGGCCTCGCTGCCGCAGCCGGTGAAGTAGATTTCGCGAGGACTGGCCCCAACGTACTCAGCCAGCCGCTGGCGCGCCTCATCTAGCGCCGCCGCCGCAGTATGAGCCAGCTTGTACCAACTGGAGGGGTTGCCGTACTGGTCCTGCAGAAACGGCTGCATCGCCGCAAAGACTTCCGGCGCAACCTGCGTGGTCGCAGCGTGATCCAGATATATCATAAGCACTCAAACCTTCTTAGCTGAGAGTAACCGTATCACTGCCACATCAGAGATTATAACTCTAATTGGCCTTAGATACCAGCGTCAAGCCGGGCGGCAAAGGGACAGTTCCGTAAGACAGGGAACTGCATATCAGCGTCTGAATGGAATCTGGTGTGGACAGATTGCTTTTGTGTGAGCAAATGATGAGAGCAGCAATGGTGGCAATGAGTGGCGGGATTGACTCGGCTGTGGCCGCGGCGCGGCTGGTGCGGCAGGGCTGGCCGGTCGTGGGGGTGACAATGGACCTGGGCCTGGACCAGCAGGCGGCGCTGCGCCGGGCGACGGCGGTCTGTCGGCGGCTGGACATCGAACACTATGTAGTTGACCTTCGTGAGCAGTTCCGCCAGCAGGTCATTGACTACTTCTGCGCCGAGTACGCTGCCGGGCGCACACCCAACCCCTGCGTGCGCTGTAATCAGTTCATTAAATGGGATGCGCTGCTGGAGGTGGCCACGCTGGCCGGCTGCCACTACCTGGCCACCGGCCATTACGCGCGCCAAGCCTGGCGCGAGGGGCGCTACCGCCTGCTGCGCAGCGCAGACCGTGGTCGAGACCAGTCGTATGTCATCTACCAGTTGAGTCAGCAGCAACTGGCACGCGCCCTATTCCCTCTGGGCAATTACACCGCGGACGAGGTCCAGCAGTTAGCCCGTGTGCTGGGCCTGAATCCGGATGCCGTTCCTGCCAGCCAGGATATCTGCTTCATCAGCGGCGACTACCGCGATTTCTTGCGTGAGCGGATAGAGCTGTTGCCGGGGCCGATCTGCACCGCCGGTGGGGAAGAGGTAGGATGTCACCAGGGCCTGCCCAACTATACGATAGGCCAGCGCCGCGGGCTGGGCGGCGCGCCGCTCTATGTCATCGGCAAAGATGTGGCTGAAAACGTGCTGATTGTCGGCCCGCGCGAGACGTTAGCGCGCTGCGAGTGCGACCTGAATGAGCTTAATTGGGTCTCGGTGACTTCTCCGCGGATCGGCGCAGAAGTCCCGATTGCGGTAGAGTTGCGCTATCGAGCCGAGCCGATTCCCGCGATTGTCCGCCCCACTGGTCTTACCACTGCTCAGTTGAGCCTGGCCGCCCATGAGCAGGCCGTTGCACCGGGCCAGTCGGCCGTATTCTATCGCGGTGATCTGCTGCTGGGCGGCGGAATTATCGCTGGATAGCCGGGTCCAGTCTTGCCAGTCGCTTGGTAATTACCTCTGAGATGGAACCAAATCGCCCTGCCGGTGCATAGTAACAGTGAAAACCGGCTCAACCTGGGCAGAAGAGTGATCAAAAACTTTCAGGGAGGTGATAATGGAAACGGTTGCCGCCAAGTTCAACAGTACAGCAGTTTCCACCAGAAGGTAGGCAGGCCCAAGTAAATAGCAGGCCAGTTAGATAGTCAGCGGACTTAGCGGCAGGCGGTCTGCAAAATGATAGTCCGGGCTCTGTTCCAATCTGTTAGAGCACCTACGACCAGGGAGGCTGGCAGAGGTGTGCATCGAAGGGCGCTCAGCCCCTCGTCTGGAGTTGCTCGGCAGCGACGGATATCGCGGACGCTTCTCTGCCCAGGGGTCAAATTCAAGGCAAAGGGTGGCAAAAGCGATATGGGTTGGCAACGAGACCTATGCATCTGGGGGGTGCAGGAGCAGACACTGGAAAAGCTGAAAAAGCTCGCAGGCGAGCGGCCCGAGATAGTTATGGCTTATCATGAACTGCTCAACCCCGAGACCTTCCGATACTGTTGTCAGCAGGTTCAGGCCGCTATTAATGTCAGGGACCACGAACAGATGGAGGATTATTTGATCGGGGTGCTGGCCCATATTCTGCACCGACTGGTCACCAGCCCCGAGGAGTTTACTTTCGACGACCGGGCAGCGGTTCGACGATATTTACGGGGGGCAATTCGAAACGTCTGCCGCAAGTTAATTGCCAGCAGCCGTTTGCCGGTCACAGATCCCAACATCCTAGTCAGAATGTCGGCGGTAGAAATGACTCAGCAGCAGGAATATTTGCGGATAGAACTGCAACAGGTTTTGTCGATTCTGCCGCCGCCATATGCCGCGGCTATGGGATTGTATATTCGCGGCTATCGGATAGCAGAGATATCTGCGCGCCTGAAGATCAAGGAGGGTACGGTTAAATCACGGCTGTACCGAGCCAGGCAGATACTCGTAGACCTACAATCAGGGTGGTGAGAGGAGCACCATGAAACGCCGTCAGCCGTACTACAGGGAGAATGACGAAGAAGCCATCATTGGACGAAGGGAGGCGATTGTTGACCGGGCGCTGTTGTATGCTCATTTGCTGTCTATTCTCGATGAACGAAGCAATGAAGACGATGAGGGTGAAACTGCGCTGACGGAGGCTGACCAAAGAGTCAGCCAGGAAACGTGCGAGGAACAACGGTGCTCCACAGACCCCGCTACTGAGCGCCCGCAGATGCTGGCCTCCGAGACCGGTGCCACGCATTGGTAACTGCACCGGTCCTAACCGATGGGTTATTCCTCGATAATTGCACGGATTGTCAACTGAAGGTTCTCGAAAAAACTTGGTAGGAAGAACAGGCCGGACAGGACTATCTGGTCCTGTCCGGCTGCTATTTGCCCAGGCGCTGAGCCGGTGCTGTCCTGGTCGGCTGGGTGGGTAACCAATCCCCTTTTCCTCGCTCCCTGACCTGAGCTAAGTGTCAAGCGGTCAGCTTGACAAGGCCGGGGGCGCAGCGTACAATCAGACCTCGATCAAGCAGGGCTGAATCCGGCATTAAGTCTGACTACGATAGCAAAGACATAGGGATTGATGCACGTGCGGCCGGCATGGCTGGAAATAGACCTTACGGCAATTGCAGATAACATCGAGCGGCTGCTTTCGGTTCTCGGTAATCAGCGTAAGCTAATCGCTGTTGTCAAAGACGATGCTTATGGCCATGGTGCCACAATTGTCGGCCAGATAGCCCAGCAGTGTGGCGCCCATATGATGGCTGTCTCTTTGATCGAAGAGGCCATAGAACTGCAGCCGGTATGTCCACAGACTGACATACTCATCCTGGGCTTAGTACCGCTGGACGCGGTACCCGCGGCCATTGAGCACGGGTTTCATATGCCGCTGGATAATGTGGATAGGGCTGAGGCGATTTCGCAAGCTGCTTCTGAGCAGGGCACAGCGGCTAAGGTCCATCTCAAGATAGACAGCGGCATGCACCGGATAGGCGTGCCCAGCGATGAGGTGGGGCAGTTGTGTCGCGAGGTAAAAGGCCTGCCCAATCTGGATATTCGCGGTATCTTCACCCACTTTGCCAGTGCCCCGGATGATCCGCTCTTTACTACTCAGCAGTTTGAGAGATTTCAGCAGGCCTGCCGCGAAGCTGAGAGTGTCCTGGACCGGCGCGTGTTGCTGAAGCATTGTGTCAACAGTGCTGCCACCGTCCGGTATCCGGAAATGTGGCTGGATGCAGTGCGGCCCGGTGCTTTGCTGTACGGCATTCCCCGAAACCGTGGCGGCCAGTACCTGCCCACTATGGACCAGGCCCTAGCTATGAAGGCGAGGATTGCCTCCGTAAGGACTCTTCCAGCCGGAGAGAAGCTGGGCTACGGGAGAACCTGGCAGGCCCCCCGCGACAGCCGCATCGCCCAGGTCCCAGTGGGCTACGGTGATGGCTACGATCGTCACCTTTCCAACAAAGGTGAGCTACTTCTACGCGGCCGGCGCGTGCCCGTGGTCGGTTCCGTCTGTATGGACTCGACATTCATTGATGTCACCGATATCTCGGATGCGAAGGTGGGCGAGGAGGTAGTGCTGGTTGGCAGTCAGGGCGAGGAGTCGGTCACGATTGCTGAGATTGCCGAGCGCTGTGGAACGGTAGTGCAGGAAGTTCCGGTGCGAATGAATGTGCGATTGCCCCGCGTCTACACCTGTCAGCCGGGCGACGAGCGCGTAGCGCATCTGGCTGATAGATACAGGAGCGCGACCAGCGATGTCTCGGCATGATTTGGTCAGGGTCCGTATCCCTGCTAGCACCGCCAACCTCGGGCCTGGATTTGACTGCCTGGGCCTAGCGCTAGATATCTATAACACCGTCGAGCTGTCGCTGGCTGTTGCAACGACAGTAGAGATTACCGGCGAAGGTCAGGGGCAACTGGCGCTGGGCCCGAGTAATCTGATATTGCAGGCAGCCGACCGATTAGCGGAGCAAACCGGCCAGCAGGTGCCCGGATGGCATCTGCGCCAGCACAACAGGATTCCGCTGGCGCGCGGGCTGGGCAGCAGTAGCGCGGCAATTGTTGGCGGGCTGATCGCCGCCAATGAGTTGCTAGAAGGCGGCCTGGACCGCCAGCAGCTTCTGGAAATTGCCACCGAGATCGAGGGCCACCCCGACAATGTAGCCCCGGCGCTTTTCGGCGGCCTGACCGCCTGCTGTGTGGAGGCAGAAGATGTTTGCTGCGTCAGGTTGGATGCGCCCCGCGAGTTGGATATCGGCGTAGTCATTCCCCGCTTCGAGGTCAGCACCCAGCAAGCGCGTCAGGTCCTGCCCGAGCAGGTTTCATTTGATGATGCTGTCTTCAATCTTAGCCGGGCCGCCTGCACACTGGCGGCACTCGTGGCCGGTCGCTGGGAGGTTTTGTCTGCCGTGATGAAAGACCGCCTCCACCAGCCCCATCGCGCTTCGCTCATTCCCGGTATGGAAGAGGTCATTGCGGCCGCGGAAAAAGCGGGCGCCCATGGTGCTGCACTCAGCGGCTCCGGCCCGACGGTGGTGGCCTTTGCGACCGAGCAGCAGGACACGATTCTGGACGCGATGGTCGCGGCCTTCGACAGCTTCAACGTGGAGGCGACCAGCTTCTGGACAAAACCTAACAACCAGGGCGCAGTGATCGTAGACGAAGAGGTGTCCCAGTGAGCGAAGTCAGTTGTGACGACATCTCTGGGGCAGTAGCGGCCGGCGCCGATCAGGCCCGCCAGTGGCTTATGCAGATGATCAGCTGTCCCAGCACGCAGGGCAACGAAGCAGATTGCCAGGCCTATATCAAGCAGCTTTTCGAGCAGGTTGGCTGGCCCGCTGAATATCGCCGGATTCCCGACGAGCTGGTGGATGACCCCGAATACAGCCACAGTGAGGACGCGCAGCCCTACGAAGGGCGCTATAATCTGGTAGCGCGGCGTGCCGGCAACGGTCAGGGCAGTTCACTTATTCTGCAGACCCACGCCGATGTCGTGCCGGCCAGCGACTGGGAGGAGGCCTTCAATCCACGTTTTGATGGTGAGTATGTCCACGGACGGGGCAGCACCGACTGCAAGGGCCAGATCGCTCTGATTCTGATGGCTCTGGCGGCTCTCGACGATTTGGATGTGAAGCTGGCCGGTGACCTGGAAGTGCAGATAGTGATCGAGGAGGAAGTCGGCGGCAACGGGGCTTTGGCCTTGATTCGCCAGGGCTGCGTGGCCGACGGAGTAATAGTGGTGGAGGCCAGCGGCCTGGACGTCTTCCCGGCCAATCGGGGGGCGATCTGGTTCCGGGCCGAGACTACGGGAACACCCAAACATATGGGCTGCCGCCACGAGGCGGAAAATGCTATCGAAAAGATGATGGAAGCCATCAAGTGGATGCTGGTCTACGAGCAGGAGCTAATCGCCGCCAGCGCCGACTATCCTCTGTTCGAGCGTTACGAGGCGCCGGTGCAATTGTGTCTGGGGACAATTCGCGCCGAAGGTTGGCCGTCAATGGTGGCAGGCGAGTGTGTGCTGGAGGGGGGCGTGGGGTTTCTGCCCAACAAAGAAATGGCGGAGGTCAAGCAGGAACTGTACGAGGCGGTGATGCGCAGCGATGACGAGTGGCTGCGGGAGCACTTTGAGCTGACCTTCCCTCGGCTGCACAACGACGCCTATGAGATTGATCCCAATCATCCGCTGGTCACAGCCGTGCACCGGGCAGCCTGCGACTGCGGCATACCCTCGGAGGTCTATGGCTGGAACGTGAGCTGCGATGCCCGGCTCTATGCCAAGCTGGCGGACTTACCCACAGTGGTCTACGGCGCTTCGGATATTGGCGAAGCCCACTCCAATGGGGAGAAGGTCCCCTGGGCAGAGGTGGTGCTGGGTGCCCAGGGGCTGGTTCGAGCTATAGTAAACTGGTGCGGCCCAGCGTGAGCCGGCCCAACGAAGCTGACGAGGGAGCGGAGTGATGGATTTGGATCGCGTGAGGTGTTGTCCCCGCTGCGAGCGGGTGCTGGTTGACGGCCCCGACGGCCCTCGTTGTCCGTACTGTGGCTATGACTTCTCCGTCTCGCCCGAGGATATTGATGCTGGCGAGTATTTCACGGCCGGTGAGACTGCTGTGCTGGGCCTGCTGGCGGGACTGGAGATAGGTGTTGCCCTGGGGGTGGTGGCAGTTGATGCCAGCAGCAATCCCACCATGATAGCGATCAATGCCGCACTAGGAGCATTGCTGGGCGGTTTGGTTGGCGGCTGGCTGGGGGGCCGTCTGGCCCAGCGGT
>JAUVZM010000072.1 GCA_030602615.1 bacterium | reverse complement strand
TATACTCCACACCAAAGTTGCTGTCAATATAACCAGTAGCCGGCCCGGCGCCGGGCCGGCTATGGGCACTTTT
Organism: bacterium; assembly: GCA_030602615.1. Classification (GTDB taxonomy): domain Bacteria; phylum Armatimonadota; class Zipacnadia; order Zipacnadales; family Zipacnadaceae; genus JALGTD01. The sequence continues at coordinate 7,602 of JAUVZM010000072.1, read as the reverse complement.
CGGCGTTGCCGAACTGCTGGTCGTCTGCTATAATGGCGTCCGTGACTTGTCGCTCGTCTAACACCAATCAGCCCCGTTCCCACCCGAGTTCCGTGGAGATTGCCGTGCAGGTGCTGCCCGAGGCCGCCGACCTGCCCTTACCGGATTACCAGACAGGGCAATCGGCCGGCATGGACCTGCGTGCGGCAATTCCCGAAGCTGAACAGCTCATTCTCCAGCCCGGCCAGCGAGCGCTGGTGAGCACCGGTCTGCGCATTGCCCTGCCGCCGGGGGTCGAAGCCCAGATTCGACCGCGCAGCGGCCTGGCTGTCAAGCACGGGGTAACGGTGGTCAATGCCCCCGGCACGATTGACGCCGACTACCGGGGAACCGTCAAAGTCGCCCTGATAAACCTGGGCGAAGAGCCCTTTACAATTACCCACGGCCAGCGCATTGCTCAGATGGTCATTGCCCCGATCATCCGCGGGGAATGGAAAGTAGTGGCGCGGCTTCCCGAGACTGCCCGCGGCAGGGGCGGGTTTGGGTCGACAGGCCAGTGAGCACTGCGCCGCCGGCAGATTAGCTGGGCAATGGTTGTCTGACAGACCTCGGCCAGATCCAACCTTTTTGGGGCAACATGACCGTTAAATGGATTCGCCGCATTGTACAATTGGTGGCACTATTCTTGTTTGGCTGGCTGCTTTATCAGTCGCGCTGGACCCCAACCGGCGACCTTACCGCCCCCCTGTTTCTACGCCTCGATTCGCTGGTCGCCCTGACCAGCCTGCTTTCCCGAGGGTTGGTTGTAGCCGTGTATCTGATCCCCGGCCTCGCACTGCTGGTACTTACCGCCGTCTTTGGTCGCTTTTTTTGTGGCTGGCTCTGCCCGCTGGGCACTTGTATTGACGCTTGTGATACCATCTTTTTCCGACGTCGTGGGGGCCAGTGGCCCGGGCAGATGCGGCCACAGTGGAAATACTATGTGCTGGCTGCGGTACTGGTCGCTGCTCTGTTGGGGACGCAGATTGCCTGGCTGGTGGACCCCATCCCGCTGCTTACCCGCACCGCCGCTACCGTTGTCTATCCCTTGAGTCTGGGCGCTTATAACTTATTGATCAATCACGCTGGCCCGCTTTTGCACCACTTTGGCATCTATCTGTATCCAGCGTTGGTTCACCACTTCTCTCTGGAGATCGCGGTTGGGGTTATGTTCCTGATAGTGCTGGGGATGAGCTTCTTTGCGCGGCGGATGTGGTGTCGCACCTTCTGTCCGCTGGGCGCGCTGCTGGCGTTTGTCGGGCGTTTTGGCATCTGGAAGCGATATATCACCGAGCAGTGTACTGGCTGCAGGCTGTGCTCGCGGACCTGCAAGATGGGCGCTATCCCCGCAGACCGGTGCAGCCAGACAAATACCGCTGAGTGTATCCTGTGCTACGACTGTGCGGCCTGTCCGAATCCCGGAGCGATGCAGATTGGGCTGCACCTGAGAATATCCGGGGGAGCCAATCCGGCTACCGACACCAGCCGACGGGCCTTTGTGGGTGCGCTGGGGGCCGGGCTGGCTTACGGCTTACTGGTCAAAGTTGGCCTGCGCCGCGAGCAGGTCCATCCCAAGCTCATCAGGCCGCCGGGGGCCAATGTCCGGGACGCCGACGGCAATCTGCGGCGGATGACCGAGCAGGAATTCCGCGAGCTGTGTGTGCGCTGTGGCAACTGCATGCGGACCTGTCCGACCGGCGGCTTGCAGCCGGCAATAACGCAAGCAGGGATCGATGGCGCCTTCACTCCGGTGCTGGTGCCGGCCATTGGCTTCTGCGAGCAGCAGTGTAATGCCTGCAGTCAGGTGTGTCCCACTGGCGCCCTGCGCCCCCACACTATTGAGCAGAAGTCGGAGATCAAACTGGGCGAGGCTGCAGTGGATCGCGACGAGTGTCTGTCGTGGCAGAAGGGCGATGACTACCTGCTGTGCCTGGTCTGTGCGGAACACTGCTCATATCAGGCAGTAGAGCACCGCGAGGATGAAGGGCAGCTGCGGCCCTTTGTAGTGCCTGACAAGTGTACGGGCTGCGGCCAGTGCGACTATGCCTGTCCGGTCGGCGAACCAGCCGGGACGCCCTCGGCTATTACGGTGTCACGGCTGCCGTCCACATAGCTACCGTACGCCGCCCTGACTTCATTCCTCAGTGAAAAGTTGTTGCTGGGACTCTGTTGTCTGCTCGCTGTGCCGCTGCTGCTCATGGAAATAGAGAGCCGTGACCAGCCCTGCGACTTGCTCGGGGCCGGAAATCGGCCGAGCACCTTCAGCGAGTAGTTTCCGGTTGCCGGTGCGCTTGGCAGTGACTTGAGGCCAGTCCACTGCACAAACCAACCGTCCCTGGCGCCGGGCGGTTTTGACAGTCTCCATTGATCCGCCCGACTCGCCTGACTCGACCACAATGATGGCCCGCGATAGACCGCTTTGCAGGCGATTGCGGGCCATCAGCCGACCTACCGAAGGCTCGGCGGTGGGCGGCTGCTCGGAGATGACCGCGCCGTGTTCGGCAATCTCGCGGGCCAGCTCCAGATTGCCGTGGGGATGAATAACCAGGATGCCGGAACCGAGCACTGCTATCGTCCGACCGCCGCCGCTCAGCGCACCCTGGTGTGCGCCAGTATCGCATCCCAGCGCCAGTCCGCTGACCACCGTGATCTTCTGCTCAGCCAGGGCCGCGCCCAGCTTACGGGCCATCTGGAAGCCTTCTTCGCTGGGGCTGCGCGTGCCGACGATGGCCACTGCCGGCTCGTCAACGGGCAGAAGGCGACCAGCAATACAAAGCACGGGAGATGGGTTGCCGATGTCGCGCAGGCTCTGGGGATACTCCGACTCGAAGTCGCAGATGACGTGGATATTCTGGCCGTGGAGCTGGTCGAGCTGTTCCTCGACTTCCCCGAGGCGGCTGGCAAGCTGCGAAATCGCCCCAATCTGCTCGGCGTCAAGCCGCAAGCTGGGCACAGACAGTTCATCTTCGGTGGCAGCCATAGTCGCGGGAGCGTCACTGAAGTGACCCAGCAGGCGGCGAAATCCCGCCGGCCCGATTGCTCCGTGCCACATTACTGCAATCTGCGCCAGGCGACGGTCAGTTTGTCCTGCCACGCACCAGCCTCCCTTCGCCTGCGATTCTCTTGCCGGTTCCGGCTCCTATTGCGGATCCACGATCGTGCCCATGAACAGTATGGCCCCCGTGGGCCGATCCTGGATGGCCACGAAGAACGGATGATCCACGACCATGGTGAACGGAGGTGGCGGGTCGAATTCCTCAATGTCCTCCTCAACAGCCACGGCTGTGACCGCGGCGGCGACTGTGCCCTCCTCATCCACTTCCAGCCGTGTCTTGTGGATGACATGGGAGAGGAACGGGGGGATGTCAGGGCCGTGCGCCATCATTGCGGAGAAGTCCGCACTTTTTTTAGAGAAGGCCACCCCCATGCCCAGTGCGGTTAGCGTCTCCACGAGACCCGTGTCGTAGTCAGTCTCAAACCGTGGTAGGACCAGCGTCCCCCATCGGAAGCTGTAGCGGCCCATGCATTCGGTCCACCCGTTGCCAAGCAGGCTTGTCACAAGGTCATCTAGGGTCGTGCCCGTCTTGGGGAGGAAGATGAGCATACGCACTCGCCTCTGCCCGTAGGGCAGGATGACCGATTGGAAGTCATCGGTCTCGAAGTACTGGAACTCGCCCGACTCCCTCATCATTGGCAAGGTTTTGGTCGTGCCGTCCGCCAGTGTAAAGGGACCGTCCTTGGTCTGCGCCTTGTCGAAGGGCACCGTCCATTGGCCCTTGAAGTAAAGCGCGTTAACGAGTACCAGCACCGCCTTTCTGATCGTGTCATGATCCACGACATAGGGGATTATGCCCCGTGTCTTCTCGCTTACCCACCGATTGATTGCTTTAGCAGAGGCGGGTGAGGCAAAGTCAATGGTGCGTACTTCGGCGTCGTAGTGATCCCTGTTTCGCTGGAGGAAATCTGGGTTGAAGGTGACACCATGCTGACCCCACAGTGAGTTGGCAAGGGCCAGCTCCACCTTGGGATCAGGATTTCGCAGCAACGTCATCAGTTGGGCGTTTGCCTGGTGGACCTCGTCGAGAGTCATTGTCTGCAGGCCAAGGGTCTCGGCCATCGCGTCCTTGGTTGTCCCCCCCGCACCGTTGTAGGTCATCGCCAGCGCCAGCTCGATGCTGGTGGGCGAGATGAAGATGTTGCTCGCTGCATCTGTCTTCGCCAGCTCGCGGTAGAGTCGAAAGCCAAAGTCGTTGCTGGCCTTGATGAGACGACTGTCCACGGTCAGGTCAAGGTCGCGCTGCGGCTTAATGGGCTCAATCGGGTAGTCCGCTCCATTCCTGGGGCATCCCGACAACGCAACGAGCCCCATGCAGACAGCGACAACGATGATTCTAGCGTGCATGAGTTTTGTGGCCATACCTTTCACCTCGCATAGTGTAGTCAAACGGTGTGCATACTGCTTACTCGTAGTTCTGTGTTTGAGCACACGTATCCTCCATTAGAATTGATTTACAGAGACTGTTGTAGAGGTCACTTTGTCCGGCCCCACGCCACGTGATTTTGTGCTGTTATCTATAGAACTTCGTGCTCCACCACCAGATTCCTGCCGGAGCCGTTTGCAGCACTGAAACAGCGCTCCTGTCGGTGGTGGAAACTTGCATTGCTCAGGCGATAATTGTACAATGTGGATGCTTCTGAATAGACTGCTCGTACATCCTCCCCTCACAAGTAAAGAAGGATTACTGTATGGCTGTTGAGCCGGAAGCAACCCGACAGGAAGTCTCGCTCAGCCGTGATATGGGGCTGCTGGACATCACGATGATCGGCGTCGGCGGGATGATCGGCGCCGGCATCTTCGTGCTCATGCCCATCGCTGCGGGTGTAGCCGGTCCGGCTCTAATTGTGGCCTTCGCCCTCAACGGTCTCATCACGCTGATTACCGCTGCCTCCTATGCCGAACTGGGTTCGGCCTTCCCGGGGGCTGGTGGCGGATACTTGTGGGTACGGGAGGCGCTGCCCGGCCCCAGCGGCTTCCTGGCGGGCTGGATGTTGTGGTTTGCCCACGCGACAGCGTGCAGCCTCTACGCGCTGGGCTTCGGTGTCTACTTCGGAGAGTTGCTGCTGCACCTTACTGAGAAAATGGGAGTCACCATTGGCCCGGCGCCCGAGCTGTTTGTCGAGGACTGGCTGCACAAGATCCTGGGGGTTGCGGTGATAGCAGTCTTCACCTACATCAACTTCCGCGGCGCCTCGGAGACCGGCAAGATCGCGATCCTCATCACGCTGGGCAAGATCGTGCTGCTCGGCGTGTTCATTGTTTCCGGGCTTTACTATATGTTCCTGCGGCCGGACTGGCAGGGGTCGTTCACGCCCTTTATGCCCCGGGGATTCGGCAGCGTGGTGACGGCGATGGGACTCACCTTCATCGCCTTCCAGGGCTATGAGATCATCGTCCAGTGTGGGGAAGAGGTCAAGAACCCGCGCCGCAGCCTACCCAGGGCGGTGTTCCTGGCGGTGGCGATCGTTGTGCCGATATATTGCCTGATCGTGGTCGCTGCCCTGGGCGGGATAAACCCGGATGCCCATGATTTTGCCACGACCTGGCAGTGGTTGGGTGACGAGGGCCCGGTCGGACTGGTGAAGGCCGCCCGAATGATAATGCTGGGCGGCCCGGCAATCGGTGGGTTGCTATGGATCATCGGCGGGCTGCTCTCGACCACCTCGGCGCTTAACGCCACGATCTACTCGTCGTCGCGGGTCTCGTTTGCAATGGCGCGCAACCGAGAGTTGCTCAGGACGATGAGTCATGTGCACCCGAAACGGCGCACGCCCCATATCGCCATTATCACTTCGGCAGTTATAGTCACCCTGATGGCCCTAGCCCTGCCCATTCAGGATGTGGCCAGTGCTGCCAACATCATGTTCCTCATCCTGTTTCTTCAGGTGAACGTGGCGGTTATCACGATGCGGCGACGGCGACCCGACCTCAAGCGTGGCTTCATGGTCCCGCTGATGCCTTACATACCCATTGTCGGGATCGCCACCCAGTTTTTCCTGGCCATCAATATGTTCCAATTCAGTTGGATTGCCTGGGCCTTTGCCCTGTGCTGGATAGGACTCGGCCTTATTCTCTACTACCTCTATCTGAAGCCGCACGAACGGCGCGAACGCCATCTGAAAGCGCCGATCGTCTTCGAACGCGTGCCACCGGACTTCGAAACCTATCAGGTGCTGGTGCCAGTGGCCAATCCCGAGCACATGGAGAATCTGTTGCTGGCCGGCGCAGCCCTGGCGGATCGATTCGACGGCGATATCACCGCGCTGAACGTCATTACCGTACCTGATATTCTGCCCGTTGAAGAAGGCATACGCTTCTTGAGCTCTGCCGAGAAGATTCTCGATGCGGCCCGCGATATGGGGGAGGAGCTGGGATTGTCTATCCGCACCGTGGCCCGGGTCGGCCACCATATCCCTCGGGCAATTCTCAATACGATTGAGGACGATGAAGTTGACATGCTGGTACTGGGCTGGCGGGGCTGGACCGCTGAATCGCAGTTGGTTATGGGTACCACCCTCGATCCGACCATCAGCCAGGCCAACTGCGACATAGCCGTATTGAAAGCAGTTAGCCCGATACGGGAGGTCAAGCGTATTCTCGCTGGTGTTACCGGCAGCCCCCAGAATCCTCTGGTTGTCGAGGCTGCCGGAGCCTTCCAGCAGTTCTTCGACGCCGAAGTCACCTATGCTCACGTAAGGCGGCCTGGGCAAGAGATCGATGACGACCTCAGGCAAAGATATCTGGAGAACGAAGATGAAGAGGAGCGCCTGCCCATTGAATTCTGGGAGGCGCGCTCACCGGCGGCCGAGTTGGTGCGGCGATCGGCAGACTATGATCTGTTCATTCTGGGGTCGGCGCGCGAATCAGCGCTCCAACAACTTACCTTTGGGTCGGTCACTCAGACCCTGGCCAAGCATGCTAAGTGCTCGGTGCTGATGGTCAAGAAAGGCCCCGGTCCGCTCAAGGCGCTTGCTCGCGAGATGTTCCGACCACTGGAAGACGACGAGCGAACGGAGGTCATTCTGCCCGAAGAGGAATAGTAGACCGAAGCCAGTGTCACAATTGGTGGCCTCGCTGCTTAAGACTGTTCAGTGCCGGCGGCCTTTCGCTGCCCCTGTTCCTGCCAAAGACTCTGCAAAGTTGCCGCAGCGAGGTCTTTTTGCTATAATGCTACTGGTGGAGAGGCTGTTATACAGCATTATTTGCAGCTTACGCTGGAGCAATGACTACGGTTGGGATATCAGGATGATAGATCTGCAATCAGTAGGCGTGAAATACCCCGACGGCACTGAGGCGCTGCGGGATATTGACCTGCACATCGAACGGGATGAATTTAGCTTTATCACTGGCCCTTCAGGGGCGGGTAAGTCCACGCTTCTGGGGCTGGTCTACCGGGATATTGTGCCTACTGCGGGAAAGGTGGTGGTTGATGGCCAGGACGTAGCCAAACTCCGCCCCGGGCGAGTGCCCTTCCTGCGGCGTAAAATCGGGGTAGTTTTCCAGGAATTTCAGCTACTACCGCGCAA
>JAUVZM010000002.1 GCA_030602615.1 bacterium | reverse complement strand
GGAGCATCCTCGGTGCAACCGTCTCCACCCGAACCGAAATAAGCTTACATCAACTGCGCAGCCAAGTCGGCGAATTGTGGGGCCAGCCGCTGCATCAGCAGGCGCCGGCCTTCACCATCCAGGAGACGGTCCACTACCGCGACAACAAGGGCAAGCAACAGACCCGGTATGTCTACCACGACGTGATCCCTCAGTCAAGTGATATCAAGGTCAAGTTGAACTCGGATGCGCGGCGCAAGGGGCTGCTGTGGTACCGCACATACGCCGTTGAATTCGATGCCACCTACACCGTTAAGCACAGCCACACTGAGGAGCCGTACCTGATTGCCAAGTTTTCCTTCCCGGTTGACGATGCCGACTATGATGATTTCGCTTTCTCGATCAACGACAAAGACGCCGACAGCGGGAGTGAGAGCGGATACCTGAAGCGTTCTGTGCGCCTGCCAGCGGACGAGACCGCGACGGTCAAGCTCCGCTACAAATCAAGGGGACTCGACACCTGGACCTACTCCTTCGGCGAGGGAGTCAGGCAGGTCAATAACCTAGACCTGGTGGCGACAACCGACTTCCACGACATTGACTTCCCGGAGGGGTCGGTCTCGCCCAACACCAAGCAGCGAACCCCAGAAGGCTGGACGCTGACATGGCAGTCCACCAGCCTACGCACCGGCCGGTACGTGGGCGTGGATATGCCCGCGCAGGTCAATGCCGGGCCGATGGTCGCCCGCATCACCTATTTCGCGCCCATTGGATTGCTCTTCTATGTGGCGGTGCTGGTCATTCTCGGCCTGATGCGCGGTGAAAACCTCCACCCTATGCACTACTTCTTCGTCTGCGGTGGCTTCTTCGCATTTCACCTGCTCATGGCCTACACTGCTGATCACCTCGAGCTGGAGCGCACCTTCTTGATCTGCGCGATCGTCTCGGTGCTGCTGGTGGTAAGCTATCTCATCCGCGCGATCGGACCCGGCTTTACACTGACAATCGCCGCGCCCGCGCAGCTAATCTATCTGGTCATCTTCTCCTATACTTTCTTCTTCAAGGGCTACACCGGCCTGGCAATCACTGTTGCCTCCATCGTGACGCTGGCTATCTTGATGCACGTGACCGCGAAGGTGGACTGGGAGAGCCGCTTCGCCACACCTCGGCAGCCAGGCCCGCCCCCGGAAGCGCCTCCCTCGATGCCGACGCCTCAGCCCAACCCCACATTGCCTGACAAGCCGACTTCGGCTAGCGGCTGAACCTCCCCACGTGGGCATGCTTCCCGGCGGAAGGAATTCCTGCTCTTGCGGCGAATAGTATGCGAGTCGAGCTTCGCATAAGCGCGAGTCCAACCACTATACACAGAAGGGACGATTTCGTATGGCTTTGGAAGGCAATGCCGCAATCGGTCAATCGGGCGGGCCGACTATGGTTATCAACGCGAGCCTGGTAGGAGCGATTGAAGCGGCTCGGGAGATACCGCAGATACGGAGATTCTATGGGGCTGTGCACGGAATGGACGGGGTGCTACATGAGCGATTCATTGACCTGTTTCGCGAAAATGACGAGCTGGTAGAAGAAATCCGCTACCGCCCCTCAGCCGCGCTGGGGACGAGCCGCATCAAGCCCGATGAGGCAGACCTGAAGCGAGCTATGAAGGTATTCATGGCTCACAATATTCGATACCTCTTCTACATTGGGGGCGACGACTCCCAGTCGGCCTGCCACCTGCTGTCGGAACTGGCCAAGTCCCACGACTGGGAAATGAACATCATCGGCATCCCCAAGACAATTGACAACGACCTGGTCCTGACCGACGCCTGCCCGGGCTTTGGCAGCGCGGCGCGACTTGCTGCCTCGGCAGTGCAGTACGTCTCCTGTGACGCCGAGGCCTTCGGCAACTGCGAGGTGGTTGAGATCATGGGGCGCAATGCCGGGTGGTTGACTGCCGCCACTGCTCTGGGCCGCGATGAACCCAGGGACGGCCCCCACCTGGTCTATGTGCCGGAGGTGACGGTCAATCCCGACAAGTTCCTGGGCGACTGTCACAGCGTTTATGACGAGTATGGCTACCTCGTGATCGCTGTCTCGGAGGGCTTCTCATTTGCTGAATCTGAGATAGCAACAACTTCCGAAAAGGTTGACGAGTTTGGACATACTCGCCTTGGAGGCGTTGCTGAGGCGCTATCCGATATGGTTGAGGAGGAACTGGGCGTACGCTGCCGATTTGACCGTCCGGGCAATATGCAGCGCAGCTTTGCGCTGGCGCAATCTCAAGTGGATCTGGATATAGCTTACGCAGTCGGCGATGATGCGGTGCGGCGAGCTTGCCGCGGTGAGACTGATGTTATGATCACCATCCAGCGTAAGAACGATGATCCGTATGAGTTTGAGTGCGAGACCACCTCGCTGAGCAGCGTGGCAGGACAGACACGGTGCCTGCCCGACGAATACATCAACGATGAACAAAACGGGGTGACCGAAGCGTACTTGGAGTACGCAAGGCCGTTGACTACTCCGCGCGAGTACTACCCCTCGGGTCTACCCACCTACCCCCGGTTTCAAAAGTTTCCTATCGAACCCAAGCTGGAAGCGTACGAGCGGTAAGAGCCGCTTAGACTGAGCGGGCAGTGCAATACTACCGGCAAGTGAGGGCCGGCATCCCCGGGTCTCACAGGCATGTCAGCGCCGGCCACTGCCCCAATACAACGTCGCTGTCTCACGCCCTAACGCTACCCTCCCAGGTTTGACAATTGCCCGGCTATCAGTTATGATAAAGCGTCTAACAGGCACCTGCTGCCTTCGATAGGTGCGTTGAGTGGAACTGGGCCGTTAGCTCAGTTGGCAGAGCATCGGACTTTTAATCCGAGGGTCGCAGGTTCGATTCCTGCACGGCCCACCAAGGGACCTGGCTGCAGCTATGTCCCTGTTGCGAAGGTGGATGGCCCCATAGTCTAGAGGCCTAGGACTCCGCTCTTTCAAGGCGGCAGCACGGGTTCGAATCCCGTTGGGGCCACCAAGCGTGCACGAGGAGTAAAGCCGCAGTGTGATGAGATGGGGCGGATAGCTCAGTTGGCTAGAGCGCCTGCTTTACACGCAGGAAGTCGCAGGTTCGAGTCCTGCTCCGCCCACCAATCCTGATCTCTAGGAGGAGCTGCAGTTGACCGAAGAGAAGAACGAGAAAGAAGCGAAGACAGAGCGGCCAGACGATCGGCTGGTGGAGGTTTTCAGAGCTGGCAGCAACCCTGCGCCGAAGGAAAAACCATCGCCACCTGAGAAGCCATACAAGGAGGCTTCTGAGGCAAGTTCATCAGACCAGACTGCGCAAGAGGGTGAGGAATCCTAGATGCTTGGTGGGCCAGAAGGCCTTGAGAGCATCATCGGGGTTCTGACATTCATTCTTCCAGGCTTCGTTGCCTACCAGTTGATTTATCGACATTGTGTACCAGCCCGGGCGGAAAGCCAGTTCGTGCTTACCGCGAAGAGTCTTATATGGAGCCTCTGTATCTATGCCATGGTCGCGGGCACGGCGACACTCTGGAACTCTATTGCAGTAGGACGGGAGTGGCCACCCTGGTCTCTGAACTTTGCTGCATGGCCTACCATTATCACGGCTTTGATCTTAGGTGCGATTACCGGCGGCTTGGCAGCCAAGAAGGGCCCGAGTTGGATAGAAGCAATTGGCGCTCGGTTGGGTGCATCTCGCACCTGGCATCCGGACGTATGGGCTTACGTGTTGCATTCGCCTGAAAAGCCGCTCTTTCTATTCGTAGAAATGAATGACGGGTCAGTTTTCTATGGCGCCGTGGAGAAGTATACCGACGATCCTAACGTAGCGCTGCGCGAGATTCTGCTCACAAATGTATATGAGTATCCAGAAGGGCTGGAGGGCCAAGCAAGGGATTGTAAAGGTAGCATATACCTACCCCTAGGGTCGGTTAAGCTACTACGCATACCGATGACACAACCGACACAAGGGGAGGCAATGCAAGAGGAATCACGCCGCTCTTCAGAGGAATCCTAGGTCTGTTTGTTCGGGGTGGCCAGATAGCTCAGTCGGTAGAGCAACGGACTGAAAATCCGTGTGTCCCCAGTTCAATTCTGGGTCTGGCCACCAACTTTCTTATTAATCCAGTGGGCCGGCGTAGCTCAATCTGGCAGAGCAGCGGAATCGTAATCCGCAGGTTATCAGTTCGACTCTGATCGCCGGCTCCATTTTATGCCTGAGCCGCCGCCCTTTAGCCTACACATCCGGGTAACAGCATACTCACACCACTATGAGCACTCCAAATCGCATTCGGAAAGCTGTTGTGCCGGCGGCCGGACGGGGTACGCGGCTGTATCCGCTGACTAAGGTCCAGCCCAAAGAGATGATGCCGGTCGGCCCCTATCCGGCCATTGACCAAGTTATCCAGGAACTGGCCGCTGCCGAAATCACCGAAATACTGGTAATCACCGGCCCGGGGAAGTCGGCCCTGGAGGCGCATTTGGATCCTCAGCAAGGCCGACTACCCGAATCGGACCAGCCTCCGTGGCTCAGCGAGCTTGCCAGCAGCCGCACCACCGTCTATTTCACCCGCCAGAACCCGCCCGGTGGCCTGGGCGAGGCAGTAGCCTGCGCTCAGCAATTTATCGGTGACGAGGATTTTGTGGTGGCGCTGGGCGACAGTGTCATCATCTCAGAGGATGGCGCTTTCGCGAGACGGTTGCTTGATGCACACCAGGCAGGCCAGGCAGCCGCTACGCTGGGGGTACAGCGCATTGCCCGGCAGCAAGCCAGCAGCTACGGGGTTATTGAGGTGGCCGAAGAGACAGAGGGAAGGCTGCTGGTTAGCGATGTGGTGGAGAAACCGGAGCCTGACCAGGCGCCCAGTGACCTGGCGATATGCGGGCGCTATGTGTTTTCGCCCGAGATCTTTGCTGAACTGGACAATCTGAAGACAGGCCGTGGCGGGGAGCTGCAACTGACTGACGCCATCGCGAGCCTGGCAACTTCCGACAAGCTGGTGCAGGCGGTAGCGCTGGCGCCGGAGGAACTGCGGTTGGATGTGGGGAATTTCTCCTCATACGGCCGGGCGTTTGTACGCGGGATGCTAGCGCATCCTGCCCTGGGGCCCAGCTTTCGCGAATATCTGCTGAAACTGGCGGCACACTTACAGGACAGTTCCCAGCCGGACCCGGATCGAGCAGCAACCGACCTTGCATAATTGCCCGAAAAACCAATAATATAAGGCACAGAATGAGCGTAACGACTGTTAATCTATATCAGCAATTGGCTCAGATGTCGGGGCTGGAGGTGCGCCGGGATGAACCAATGGCCCGCCACACCTCCTTCGGCATTGGTGGGCCGGCTGATATTCTGGTCATTCCCCAGGATACTGTCAACCTCGTCGAAGTGGTAAGAACCCTGGCCACTGCTGGCAGAGAACCGTTCTACATTGGTAATGGCACAAACCTGCTAGTCCGGGACGGGGGAATTCGCGGTGTCGTCGTCAAGATTGCCGGAGCCCTGACTGGCATAGAGCACGACGGCAATCGCCTGATTAGCGCAGCGGGCGAGAGCCTGGCCGCAGTCTGCCACCACGCCGCGCAACAGGGGCTTTGTGGTCTGGAATTTGCAGCAGGTATTCCCGGCAGCGTCGGCGGGGCCATCGTGATGAATGCCGGAGCCAACGGTGGGGAGATAGCCCAGGTGCTGGAGTGGGTAGAGGCAATCAACGCGGGCAACGAGGTCAATCGTTACCAGCGGTCTGAGCTGGACTTTGATTACCGCTGCAGCCAGTTCCAGGCAGGCAGATGGGTTATTACGCGAGCGGCTGTTGCGCTTACTGCGGCCACGCCCAGCCAGGTACGCCAGAGTATGTACGAAGCTGTGGAAAAGCGCTGCCAGCGCCAGCCCGTCTCAGATCGCAGCGCCGGCTGTATCTTCAAGCATCCCCCCGGTGACTACGCCGGCCGGCTGCTGGAGGAGACCGATACCAAGGGCATGCAGGTGGGCGGGGCGATGATCTCGCCCAAGCACGCCAACTTTATCATCAACACGGGTGGGGCAACGGCTACGGATGTCCTGGCTCTTATTAACCAGGTCCACGACAAGGTGGAAGCAAAGTTCGGCGTCCGGCTTGATACCGAAATCTGCATCCGCGGGGAAGATATGTGACAACAGCCAAGCCTACGACAGCCCACTAACCGCAGCAATCCGTACTTGATGGTGCGGTTTTTTGCATTGTCGCTACGAACAACCGGTGAACAGTTCCCCATTTTAGGGCTGCTGGGGGGGAGTGCAGTTGATCCGGACTCGATACCTGCTCCTGCTGCCTGTAGTATTGGCTCTACCCACCTGGGGGGCAGCGAGCACCGACATCTCCGGTACCATCAGCAGCGACGCGGAATGGACGCTGGCCGGCGCGCCCTATCACCTGGTCGGTAATACCACTATTGCCTCCGGTGCGACAGTGACTGTGCGGCCCGGCGTGGAGGTTATCGCCCAGGGCAATTATCAGCTCACCGTCCAGGGCAGGCTGCGCTGCTTCGGGCTGCGCCATAAGCCGGTAGTCTTCAAATCCACCACTCCAACCACGCCCGGCAGTTGGGCAGGAATCTACCTGACTTCCGGCAGCGTCGGACAATTCTTTGGCACCTCGTTTTGGGCCGGGAGCAGTTGCGTGACTGTTGACGGAGGCTGGGCTCAGTTCGACACCTGCTGGTTTCTGTACGCCGGCCAGGACGGATTAGTTGCGCTCAACGATGCCACCATTCTGGTTGAAACCGCCACCTTCGCCTATAACCAGCGCCGCGGCTTGTATATCATAACCCCGGACCCCACAGGCACCATCTCCGACTGCACTTTCCTGAGCAACGGCGAATACCCCATCCACGTGAAGGCCAATTGCGTGGGTATGCTTGATGACAATCTGAGCTTTCATAATAACGGCGAGGATCTGATCGGGGTTAGTTGCAGTGCCGCCAACGATATCCGGCGCAGCCAGACGTGGAAGCGCCAGCCCCTGGGATTTGACATGCTGGTAGGTTCATCCGATACCCTGGAGATTCCCTCCGGCTTGCGTCTGGCCATCGCGGCTGGCTGCGAACTGATAGCCCAACGTATCGAGGTGGATGGCACACTTATCGCGGGTCAGTCAGGGCAAGCTCCCACAGTTATCCGCGGGGCCACTGAGACACCAGGCTGCTGGGACGGCATCTTCCTGCATCCGGGCAGTGTAGCACAGTTGATAAACACCAACGTGCGCCTGGCCGAGAACAGCTTCACCGTTGATGATGCCCTGCTGGTCTTCACCGACGGGCTGATCCGCGATTGCCAGTACGACGGCGTCATCGCCTACGGCAGCAGCCAGCTCCACATTGCCAATTCCAGCTTCCGGAGCAACGGCCGCAATCACCTGCGGCTCAGCGGCCTGACACTGAGCGGAACCGTTGCCGACTGTACCTTCACAACCAGTGGCGACTATCCGGTCTACGCGGTAGCCCGCAACTGCTTTATGCTCGGCAGCGGCAACCAATACGTCAACAATAGTCGCCAGGCGGTGGGGGTAGCCTGCCACCGTGATCCGGACCTGCCTTCGTCACAGACCTGGCATGCTCAGGGCGTGCCCTTCGATCTGACTGCCAATCTCGGAGGAACGGCGCTGCGCGTTAGCTGGGGGGCAACCTGGACACTTCAGCCGGGCGTAGCTATTGCCGGAGGCAGCGTGTACATCGAAGGCCGGCTTGAAGCCCAGGGCACCGCGCTACAGCCGGTGGTCTTCACCACTGCCAGCCAGCCTCCGGTAAACGGCTCGTGGGAGGGAATATCTTTCTACCCGGCAGCAGGCGGGACCCTCGAACACTGCCGCATCCAGCACGCGACTACCGGAGTGCTAATGCAAAGCGCCTCCCCGCGCCTGGAAGACTGTCTGATCACCGCGTGCTCCGACTACGGCCTTTTCGTCTCGGGAACGGCGCAGCCGACCATCTACCACTGCCAGATTACCGACAACGACGGCACCGGCGTGCGTATCAACGGCCAGGCCCGACCCAACCTGGGAAATCTGTATACCACCTCAACGGATGACGACGGGCAGAACAGCTTCACCAACAACGGCGGCTACGATATCTACAACGAGTCTCCCCATAACATTCGCGCGCAGAACAACTGGTGGGGCACGGCTGATACCGGCCTCATTGACGGACGAATTATTGACGGAGCCGACAACCCCGGGGACGGAATGGTCTACTACAAACCGATCATATCACCGCAGTCCAATACAGCACCGGCCCTGGAGTGGAGTGGGCTGCCCGGCAGCCAGGACGACGGCGTCAGCCCGGACAGCGTTGATCCGTATCAGTATGTTGACTTTCGGGTCAAATACATAGACGGTGACGGCCAGCCGCCGACATACATCCAGCTACATCTGCTGAAGGGCGGCGCTGAGTTCGGGCAAAGCCCCCACGAGATGGCGCCGCTACCGGGCCAGTCGCCGGACTATGCCGCCGGCGTCATCTATCACTTCGGCACACGGCTACCCGCCGGCAGCGACTACAGTTACTACTTCTCAGCCAGTGATGGCTACGAATCCGGCAGTGGCGAACCCACTACCCCCCACGCCGGGCCAACTGTAGGCAGCGGCTCGGCCGGGGCGCTAGTCGCCAGCGTCTTTGCTCAGCAGGCCCCCGCCGGAAATGTGGCAATTCACCTGCAGATGCTGACGGCCGGATGCGTGGCTGTGGAAGCCCTCAACATTGCGGGGCGGCCGGTAGCCCGCATTGCCACCGGACGACTCTGCGAGCAGGGCCATAATATCCTGCTGTGGGATACGCGCGGAGCGACCGGCACCAAACTGCCGGCCGGGCGCTATCTACTGCGCATTCGGGCCGCTGCCGACAGCGGCCTGCAACAGCAGGCTATGACCCTGATCACGGTGCGGCGATAAGTCGCTGCTTCAGATGCAGCCCTTCCCCTCAACTTGACCGTGCTATCGGCGGTGTGCTAATATTACTCACGGTCTTACCAAGCACCCCAGGAGGCTGTTACCCGTGGCTGACATATCCCCCGAGGAAGTCCAGCACGTCGCCAATCTGGCCCATTTAGCTCTGCCACCCGAGGAGTTGGCCCGCGTAGGGCATGAGCTGAACCGCATTCTGGTATACTTCCAGGAGCTTCAGGAGTTGGATACCGAGCAGGTAGGGAGCACGTCGCACGCCATTGCTATGGAGAACGTCTACCGAGAGGACATCTCGCGGGAGTCGCTGCCGGTGGAGGAGGTCCTGGCCAACGCCCCGGACCGCGCCGACGTGTTCTTCCGTGTGCCCCGGATCATCGAAGAATAGCTCATCGCCCGATCACAGATGGAGGTTAGCCGTGGAGCTTTATGAACTAACCGCGCATGAAATAGCGGACCAGATTGCTGCCGGTCAGCTATCGGCGCAGGAGACCACCAAAGCCTGTCTGGAGCGAATTGCTGAAGTCGAAGAAGCAGTGAATTCGTTTGTCATGGTAACTGCTGACCATGCTCGTACTCAGGCAGTACAGGCCGACGAGCGGCTAACCGAGGGCGAGGCACCCAGCCCTCTGGCGGGAATACCCATCGCGATCAAGGATGTAATGTGCACCCGCGGGCTGTCCACCACCTGTGGCTCAAAGATGCTGGAAGACTTTGTCCCGCCTTACGACGCCACGGTGGTGCAGCGATGCAGCCAGGCGCTTTTGCCCATGATGGGCAAGACAAATATGGACGAGTTCGCCATGGGCTCATCCACGGAGAATTCCGCCTTCAAGGTTACTGCCAACCCCTGGAATCTGGAGTGTGTGCCAGGCGGCTCCAGCGGCGGCAGCGCCGCGGCAGTAGCCGCCGGAGAGGCGCTGGTGGCATTAGGCTCAGATACTGGTGGCTCGATACGGCAGCCAGCGGCGCTGTGCGGCATCGTCGGGCTTAAGCCGACCTATGGCCGGGTTTCCCGATACGGACTGATCGCCTACGCTTCGTCACTGGACCAGATCGGCCCACTGACCCGAGATGTTACTGACTGTGCGCTGATTATGAATGTCATCGCCGGCCCCGATCCCCAGGATGCAACTTGCGCTGATATCCCCGTTCCCGACTATACTGAATATCTGACGGAATCGGTCAAGGGCCTGACGGCGGGGGTGCCCACGCAACTGCTGGGCAAAGGAATTGACCCACAGGTGCGCGACCGTGTGCAGGCCGCCATTGACCAGCTTCAGAATATGGGGCTGGAGTGCGAGGAAGTACAGATGCCCCATATTGATTATAGTCTACCGGTCTATTACATCATCGCGCCGGCGGAATGCTCGTCGAACCTGGCTCGCTTCGATGGCGTACGCTACGGCTATCGCACCCCGACCGAGACCGACGATATCAACGAACTATTCGCCAAGACCCGGGCGGAGGGCTTCGGGCCGGAGGTGCGGCTGCGCATTATGCTGGGCACCTACACGCTGAGCGCCGGCTACTATGATGCATACTATCTGAAGGCGCTGAAGGTCCGCACCCTCATCAAGGGTGACTTCGATAGCGCTTTCGAGAAGTATGACGTGCTGCTCTCTCCCACCTCGCCGACGGTGGCTTTCCGCATCGGCGAGCGTGCCGATGATCCGCTGGCTATGAAGCTGGCTGATATTTGTACGATTCCAGTCAATCTGGCCGGTATTCCGGCAATCAGTATTCCCTGTGGTTTTGTTGACGGCTTGCCGGTTGGCTTGCAGATAATGGGCCGGGCCTTCGAGGAAGGAAAGCTCCTGCAGGTGGCCCACGCCTACGAGCAGGCTACCGACTGGCACCGCCAGCGCCCATCTTTGTAGTCGGCGTTTAAGACCGTCGCGGAGGAGGCGCCAAGATGACTTCGGACGAGAAGCTCTCCTGCCCTAACTGTGGCGCGGATATCTACTACAACGATGCCTACTGCCTCGCCTGTGGAGCTGCGCTGGACGAGGGACAGTTGGCGGATGAGATGGCACCTGCGTCTGTAGTTCCAGAAATTGAGATAGACACTGCCCAACCCGAGTACGAAACCTCGCCCGAGCATCCTCAGCCGTGGGACCCGGCGGCTATGGCGGTCGGTGGGGGGTTTTGGGTAAGGCTGGAGCGAGGCTGGATATTTATGAAGCAAGCAATGACTATGTGGCTGGATGACAAGGACCTGATCATCCCCTCCGCACTGGGCCTGCTCAACCTGGCGGTGTTCTTTGGGCTATGCTACTGGATACTCTCCGCAACTGGGCTATGGGGCAGGTTGATGAGCGAGGAGAGCGAAGAAGGGCCGATCTTCTGGGTCGCCGGCGCGGTAGTTGCGCTCATCGCCTATGTGATAACCTACTTCTACACCGCAATGACCGTCAACCTGGTTGACACGCACCTCAAAGGACGCGACGCCAAGCTCGGCGAGGCCTTCCAGGACGCTCTGAAAAACCTGTTCGCGCTGGTTTCGCTGGCTGTGCTGAGCACGGCGGTAAGCTTGTTCTCCTCGGCCATCCGCGGCAAGGACAGAAGCATCGGCCGCGAGCTGGCCTCGCGGGCGATAGACCGCACCTGGCTGGCGGCTACTTACCTGATCCTGCCCATAATTATCATCGAGGATGCCTCCATCAAGGAGGCGATATCGCGGGGTTGGAACCTGCATCGCAGCCGGCTGGCAGATGTGATAGTAGCTGAGATTGGTGTGGTGCTGGTAAACAGGATTCTTGGTACTCTGGCGATGCTGGCTGCGCTTGGTCTGGGAATTGTGCTCTATATGACCAGCCCGGCACTGTTGCCAGTTGCCATAATGGTTGCCGCCGCCATCATCAGCTTCGCTATGATTTTCACCAGCTACCTGCGCACGGCATACTACACCTGCCTGTACCTGTGGGCGGCAGCCAGCGAAGCCGCCCAACAGCCCGTCGCTGCGCCCAAGCCGCTGGCCATCGCCGCGGCATAAGGACTGTGATCAATGTCTGATTCCAGCAAACCGCTGCAATGCCTCAATCGGCTGTTCGCATCCGGCACCCCGGCGGCTGCCCCTGGGCGTCGGCCGGGTGGGGGCATCCACCTGGGCACTGTGGCCGGCATCAAGATCGGCCTGGACTATAGCTGGTTCGTGATCTTTGGTCTGGTCCTGCTGAGTATGGGCGCGGGGTACTTGCCGAATGAATTGCCAGACACCTCAATTCCAGCCATCTGGGTGCTGGCCCTCCTGACGACGATTCTGTTTTTCGCCTCGGTGCTGGGACACGAACTGGCTCATTCGATACTGGCCCGCATCAACGGCTTGCCCATTGAGGGCATCGATCTGTTCATATTCGGGGGCATAGCCAAGCTACAGGAGGAGCCCCACTCGGCGCGACAGGAGTTTATCATCGCGGTAGTCGGTCCGCTGACCAGCTTCGTAATCGGCGCCGTCTTCGCAGTGTTGTGGATTGCCCTGCGCCCCATAAGCTCACCACTGGCCGTTGTAGCCCAATATGTAGCCGAGATCAATATCCTGCTAGGTGTCTTCAACCTGATCCCGGGGTTTCCCCTGGATGGCGGCCGCGTGCTGCGGGCCATAATGTGGTCGCGGACCGGCAGCCTGCGACGAGCCACACAAGTGGCGACCTCTGCTGGCCAGTTCGTGGGGTACAGTCTAATCATCTTCGGTCTGGTTGCGTTGTTCGTAACCCAGAGCTTGAGCGGCATCTGGCTGGCCTTCATTGGATGGTTTCTGCTGCAAGCCGCTCAGGCCAGCTACCAGCAACTGCTGATGCGGCAGAGCATTGCCGGAGTCAAAGTAAGGGAGATCCTCAGCACGACCCCACCAATCATTCCGGCACACATCAGTGTCCACGACGCCATTGACCACTACTTTATGGAATATCCGGCTTCTGTCTTTCCAGTGATGCACGGCGGCCAGTTATTGGGCGTGGTAAGCGTCGAGGAGCTACGGCAGGTGGATTACAGCGCCAGAGCGACCACGCCGGTAGCGCAAGTGGTGCGTACTGTCGCTGAAGACCACTTTGTCTCAGCGGACGATGATGCCTCTACTGCTCTGGAGAAGATCAGCCGCCAGGGTGGTGGCCTGCTGATAGTAATGGCCGGGGAGAATTTCGCCGGCATCATCACCCAGCAGGATCTGCTGCGGCTGGTGCAACTGCGGCTGCAACTGGGCCACTGACGAGGGCAAAAGTTATGCCCGGCAGACCGAAATGACCATGACTCCGCAACAGCGGGTACAAACTGCTTTGGCTCACCAGGAGCCTGATCGGGTGCCAGTAGACTTCTGGTCCACGCAGGCTATGGATGAGAAACTGCTGGCCGAACTGGGTCTGGCAGACCGTGAGGAGTTGCTGTGTGAATTTGGCGTTGACCTGCGTTACATCGAGGGGCCGCGCTATATCGGTCCGACTCTGGAAGTTGAGCCGGACGGTATCCAATACGACCTGTGGGGCGTGCCACGGAAGAAAACGGTGATAGCCAGAGAAGGCTGGCAGCAGTGGTACTGGGAAGTCGTCCGCCATCCGCTGGCTGACTGCCAGACCGCTGCTGATGTGGCGGCCTATGAAGGGTGGCCGGCACCGGACTGGTTTGACTATTCGGTAATTAGTCAGCAGTGTGCTGCTTGTGGCGAGGCTTGCGTCGTCTTTGAGGGAGACCGGCTTAATCGTATTGCTCAGCTTAAGCCCGCTATGTACCTGCGCGGCTTTGCTCAGATTCTGATGGATATGCTGCTGGCGCCGGAACTTTTCGAAGCCATCATCGCCCACCTGTGCGACTTCTACCTGGAGTACGAGCGGCGCATTCTGGAAACAGCCCAGGGCGAGATTGACTTGCTGATGACCGGCGATGACTTTGGCACACAGGACGGGCCGATGATATCGGTAGCAGACTGGCGGAAGTGGCTCAAGCCCGGCCTTGCGGCGTTTATTGAGCTGGCCCACCACTATGATGTGCCGGTGATGCATCATACGTGTGGGGCGATCGTCGAGTTTATCCCCGACTTCATTGACGCAGGGCTGGACGTACTCCAGAGCCTGCAGCCGGCCGTGCGCGGGATGGATCACGACCGCATCAAGCAGGAGTTTGGTCGCTATCTGGCATTCCAGGGTGGGATGAGCGTCCAAACAACCCTGCCACGGGGGACAGCAGAGGAGGTGCGGGAGCAAGTCAAGCGCCTGTTTGAGACTATGAAGCCCGATGGCGGATTCATCGCGGGCACCAGCCACAAAATCCAGGCGGACACCCCGGTAGAGAACGTCCTGGCTTTGATTGAGGCCTATCACGAATTCGGTGCCTACGGCTGACGGACGCCCAGCAGCAGTGAAAGTGTGCTCCGACGATCGTCCCCTTATCGGGTTTTCATTCGACGCAGATCAGACCACTGGAAGGCTCCCCACCGCGGAGTGTCTACCGGTTGGTCGGGCACCAAATCAAACCAGGGATTGCGCCCGCCGTGGGCCAGGATGTGTGCCGACTGTGCCGGCATATAACCCTGCAGCAACAATACCTCCGTTCGACCACCCTGGTCGCGCACCAGATCCACAATCAACACTACGTGGCCGGGGCTGCCGGCTTGGATGAAGAAGTCGCCGGCCTGGATGTCGTGAGCTAGCACCGGGTTACTGTCTTTGATCAGCGAAATAGTCCCGCACCAGGCAAAGACCGCCTCGAGGTAGCGTTGAAAGTTCTCCCGGGAGGCGTTGGGCGCGGCGTCTTGACGGAAGTCCAACTTATTCCCCTGCAAGTGGGGCCGATAGCCTTGCTTCCACTTCGACCAGGAGATAACCCCATCGGAGGTGAGGTTGAAGACGATCTCGCTCTGACGGCCCTTCCACCACATAAACTCAGCCCACAGCCGCATAATCACATCGGCGCATTCCTGATTCGTGTAGATATCCAGATCAATGACGCCCGCCAGCATCGCGCTGTTAGCTGGAAGAATGACTGAGCCACTGCGACTGCGCACCGGCGTTCCTGCGCGACGCATGGGCAGATTGCGCAGCCACTGCTTCCAACTACCCTCGGCCACCGGAGAGCCCTGAAAGCCTGCTGGCGGGGGAAAGCACCCAGCCAAAGGCGTGTAGCTTTCTTCCGTCTTAGGCCAGGGGTAGTCGGAGGCCCTGCGGGTTGGTGCCGCCCAACTGGGATCTTGCAACGTGCGGCATCCTACCACTAAAGCAACTGCCAACAGCATGCCCAATATTGCCTCGTGCCAGCGGTTCATTTCGGTGATTCAGCAAATAGCTCCCCCGACAGGTAGCGCTCGCCGGTATCACACAGGACGGTGACAATGGTCTTGCCGGCGTTTTCGGGGCGGCGAGCTACCTGCAAGGCGGCCCAGACGTTGGCGCCAGAGGAGATGCCTACCAGCAGGCCCTCCTCGGTTGCCAGGCGCCGAGCCACAGCGAAAGCATCCTCCATGGGGCACGGGATGACCTCGTCGAGCAAGTCAGTGCGGAGCACCGCAGGCACAAAGCCGGCGCCGATGCCCTGGATGCCATGGGGGCCCGGCTGGCCTCCGGACAGCACCGGGGAGTCGGCTGGCTCGACTGCAATAGCCTGCAGACTGGGTTTGCGGGGCTTAAGGGCACTGGCCACGCCGGTGATAGTGCCGCCGGTGCCCACGCCCGCTACGAATATATCAATCTCCCCCGCCGTCTGCTGCCAGATTTCCTCAGCGGTAGTGTCGCGGTGGGCCTGAGGATTGGCGGGGTTTTCAAACTGCTGGGGCATAAAGGCATCGGGCAGCTCCGCGACGACGGCCTCGGCACGCGCAATCGCCGCAGCCATGCCCCCTTCGGCCGGCGTGAGAATCAACTCAGCTCCGTAGGCCCGCAGCAGACGCCGGCGCTCGCGGCTCATGCTCTCTGGCATAGTCAGGATCAGCTCATAACCACGGGCTGCTGCAACCACCGCCAGACCGATGCCGGTGTTGCCGCTGGTCGGCTCGACGAGCGTGCTGTGGCCGGGCGTAATCAGTCCGTCACGTTCAGCAGCCTCAATCATATACAGAGCAATGCGGTCCTTGACGCTACCGCCGGGGTTGGTAAACTCACACTTGGCCAGCGCCACAGCTCCGGCATCATCGGCCAGATGAGCTAGCCTGACCAGCGGAGTATTACCGATGAGCGCCTCGACGCTGTGCGAGATGGCATCCTTTGACACTGGTTCTAATCTCCTTTGACGAGACTCGCTGTTGGGCCAGTTAGCTTAGCGAGAGTACGTGGCCATAGTCTCGGCTCTGGTAATAACCTTGCCCTCGAGAGCGGCGTGGACTTCGCTGGCCTTAGCTCCCGGGCTCAACGCCAGCGGCTCACTGAGGGCATACAGCCGGAAGAAGTAGCGGTGCGTCGTCCCCCGAGGTGGTTGTGGGCCGCCATAGCCGATATCGCCAGAATCATTTGTGCCCTGCTTAGCACCATCCAGATTGGGCAGAGTCTGCTTTGGCTCAATCCCCTCGGGCAGCTCGGTCCGGTCAGGCGACAACCCCCAGAGCAGCCAGTGAGTCCAGGTGCCCACGGGCGCGTCGGGATCGTCGCAGATTACGGCAAGCTCGACGGCTTGCTCAGGCAAGCCTGACCATTTCAGTGGGGGGCTGAGGTCCTGGTGCTCGCGGGCGTATTTGTCAGGCAGACGCTCGCCCTGCGCGAAGGCCTCACTGGTAATCTCCATTGCAGTCTTACCCTCCTCCTCTGCAGGCTGTGTTGTCGGCTGGGGAGACGGCTTGGTGACTCCCGGCGGCTGCGTTGGTGGTGCCTTTTGTTCGGGCCGGCAGCCCACCGTGCCGACTGCCACCAACGATAGAAACAACAACGCTGCTGGATAAAGCAAAGTAGCTCTGCTCACTGCCATCCCTCCTCGAGTACCTATATACGGTGGACTCTCAATAATGTGCTCATTCGGTGGGTATACTTACACTACAGCCAATCAATTGGGCTTGTCAACCCGACTCCGCACGTCCGCAGGTAGCGTGCAATAGACCGCTGAAAGAGGCAAGGGAAATGACCATCTCGCGCCGCACCCTTTTCCTGATAGCAGGGCTTATAGGGTTGGCTGTCGTTATCGTGGCTGTCTGGTGGCTTGTTCGCCCACAGAAGACTGACCGGCAGCAGATAATTGATCTGCTGGCGCGCACCGAACGAGCCATTGAGCAGCGAGACCTCGGAGGCCTGATGCAGGCGGTTTCAGAAGACTACGCCGACGGCACCTTCAGTAAGAGGGAGCTGCGGCGGGCGGTCCTGGCCGGATTTCGCCAGGTCAGAACCATCAGAATCACTCCGGTGCTGGGGGCGCGGGAGGTTAGCGGCAAGGATGCCCGCGTGGAGCTTGATGTGGACGTGTGGATTGATACCGACAGTCCCCGCCCAACCATGCACCTGGCCATGTGGGTAGAGCTAAGCAAGCAAAGCGGTCGCTGGCTGGTGACCAGCGTGGGCGGGGATTGGCCGGATGTTCCGGAAAGATCTTTCCCCTATTAGTGACGGCCCCAACAGCCGGCGGGCTAGTACGGCATCTGCGAGACGGCTTTTCCGATCAGCGCCAGGGCAATAGTACCCATTCCGATCAGGCCCATTCCGCAGGCAAAGCCAGCGGCAAGCACGGTCGCGTAGAGTTTCCAGCGGCGCGCCCCGAACCTGGGTATGAAGTAGAACTGGCTAATCAGCGCCCCGATCATTTGCGGGATGACAGAGTGGGGCAAGATGCCGAAGCCCCGCACCACGCCGTAAATCAGCAGGATAGGCAGGCGCAAGGCGGACAGTCCCGCGTAAAGGCCCAATGCCACCACAAACCCGCCAATGGCGAAGCTTTCGTTCCACGCCTTGTAGAAGACACTGGTTTCGGGATTGACGGTGGAGGTCAGCCACAGGCCCTGCTGCAAGGCACTGAGCGGCCACATCTTCTGGGCGTACGGATAGTACGACGAGGGAACAGGGGCCAGCCGCCAGATGAATTGCCAGAACAGCAAACTGCACAAGATACTGATCGGCAACATTATCAGTTCGGCTTTCACCAGACTGATGATCTTGTTACCAGTCAACTCCAGCACGCGGAATTCCTGGGCGGCCCCGCCCACATTGAACCGGGGTATCGGCGCAAACCAGATGTCAACACCCCTGTAACCACTGAAAATAATGGTGGCCTCCCTGACCATTGGCACACCCAGGAACTGGCCCGTCATGCCGATCATGCGCGCGTTAATATAGGATTCAAAAGGACTGATCAAGAAGGCAAACCCTGCAATGATGAACACCGGAAAATTGGGCACCAGGATGGCGCAAAGCACAACATACGCCAATGCTGCAACTGCGTAAACGCCAATAGGAATCCACAGGGGCAGATCACCGCGGCCCTTGGGGACCACCCATCCCCCACGCGTAACTTCGCCGCGTTCTCGGGCCTGGCGGTCGTAACGCCATTTCCTGTATATCTCGTAGAAGCCCATAACGGCCACGGCGAGGGAAGCACCAATTCCGACGCTGAAGTAGAAATCGATCTGGTTGTAGAACATGGTGTTGATGGTATCCATGCCGGGTCGCCAGGTGTGGAGGATACCGGCCTTGAACAACATCGGGTTGACAATCGCCATACCTACAGCCGCAATAAAGCTACCCACAACAGCCCAGAAGGGCACGACGAAGCCGCTGATGATCTCACCGAGGTTGGTCATAAAGCCCATCGGCACAGCCGGCAGGACACTCTCGGTGGTTCGGGTCAAGTCTACCCAAGGGATCGGAATGAGCTGAACCGGTTCGGTCATAATCACACCAGTGATGGTCGGGATGCCCAGGTAGATAACGCCGAAAACCAAACCAATCATTGCGCCAATGGAGAAGGTGCGCCAGCGCCAGGTTTCCTCCTTGCTGCTGGCCTCAGCCAATGCGGTCGCACCCTGAGCAGTAATGGCAGCGAACGGGAAGGGCAAGTTTTCGTAATCAGAGGTGATGCGGAACATCGAGTAGCCCATACCGAACCAGACCATCCGTCCCAGCAAGCGTCCGACCACCGTGAGCACGATAGGAATCACCCAGTGCTCATGCAAGAAGGTCCGCTGGGCCAGTGCCGGAGAGTCAGCCGGAGGAACAACCCAGGTAGGCACGCGGCTGGCGATACCCATGCCCTTAGCTGCGGGTGAGCGGACGAAATACTGCATCCACATAGAGCCGGCAAAGGCGCCGCCAGCAAGCGCAAGCCCACCCTCCATCGAGGCCAGCGAAGCCGCGATATAATACAGAATATAGACCTCAGCGCGCGACATACTGACGTACGAACGCCGGGCGATTTCGGTGAACAGAATGATGGTTGTCCACTCAGCAGCGGGCCCGAGAGTCTGGCCGGCCATCAGCCCCAGGTAAATAGCGCCCGGCATCATCACAAACCCGACGAACAGCGACCCAAGAACGGCCTTGGTACCGAAACCGTCAACAAATTCATCAGGCTGGTCCATCAAGTTGCGGTATAGTTCTATTTCGGGGTCTGTATGCGCCACACGGCACCTCCGACAGGACGGCAAACTCTCAACTCGACAACACTTCGGACCTCACTGGCATAGCCTCACACCAGCTATACCTCAACCTCAGTCTGTGACGAGCCCTCGGCCAGCAGCTCTTCGGCTCTCTGGCCGTATTCCTCCTTCTGTGCAGTCGGGAACGTTCGCCACAGCAGGTACTGCTTTCTGAGAATATTTATGAAATTGCGGGTAACACGCAGCCAGGAGGCATCATCGCCGCTGACCCGTAGGATGTCGGCGTGAATTTCAAAGATCTCCTCATCTTCGGTCGGTATAGTCCCAATGGTCAGCTTCTCCGAGACTCCCAAGTCGTAGGGGGCCAACCACACCATCGACTCCAGAGCATAGCCTTTTCCATAGTCATAGGTCCGGTGGGCCAGGCCAATTTCATCAGTGGAAAACTGGCCTAACGAGTAGTCAGTATGGGCAGTGAAGTACTCGTGCAGGTACATATTCACGCCCAGGGCCTGGTCACCAGTGACCGTGAAGGGTAGCACGATGTGCATCCTGTCGCCTTCAGGCTCGGGCATCGCCCAGCGCCGTTCGATACCGGGCATAGCGATGTCTGAGGCTCGTCGCGCCGGGTAAATGACTGAGGCCAGCACTGTAGCCATAATAATGAGAGTAGACAGGACCGCTGACAGCGACGAGTAGTTCAGATTAAGTCCAGTTACCAGGTCGGTTCGCACCAGGACCCGGGCGGTGACCTGACCCAACAGGTAGCCGACAATAGCGCCCAGGATAGCATAGACACTGGCTTCGGCCACGAACAGCGCGGCAACGTGGGTGGGAGCCAGCCCCAGAGAACTATAAATATATATTTCGCGCACCCGCTCATAGACTGAACCTAGCATCGTATTAAGAACGATAGCGGCTGCTATGAGGATAGGTATAATCAGATCGGTCATACCGCTGAAGCCGGTAGTGCCGATGGAGCTGCACAGATACGTCCGTCCTTCAACGCCGCCGTATATGTTAAGATCAATGCGTTGGACAAGTTCGTCCAATACATTGGTAACTACCGCAGAATCGTCCATACCGATTGCCACTGAGCGCAGCGTCCCGCCCATATTCAGCAAGAAGCTGTAGGGAACCACGGCCGTCTGATCAGGAGCTAAGTGGATATATTCACGGCGCTGTTCGGCCTTCGAGCGTTTCCGAACTACAGTCTGCTGCTCGCCCTGCTGCCCAAACTGCTGCTGACTGACCATAAAGTCAACCGGAGTGAGGGCCTCGCCGTCCAAATCGGTCAGTTTGCTCAATTCCCCCGAATCGACAATACCGATAACGCGCAGCTCTTTGCCGAATATGCTGACAGTGGCCGTGCCAACTTGTTCGGGACTAACCTCGAGGTGACTAGCCACCCCATCAGGCAACAGGCAGACGTCCTTTTCACCTGGTTCGAACCATCGCCCCCCCTTGCGCACGGCTCTGTCAATTCCAGTTACTTGAACCTCGCCAGGCATCAGGCCGAGCAGGGCGGTAGCATTATAGGCCTGACTACCGCGACGGATAGCCACAAATGACTGCTGCTGGGGACTGCCGGAGTAGTACCAGCTACGGGCGGCCACCGAATGCTCGCCGCCAAACTCGTTGCTAAGGATCCGCTCAGTAGCCTCGCCAACCGGCAGCCAGCCCAGGTCACGGATCATTACGCCATCGTATTCAGCAAACCGGGGCAGGAGCAGCTTGGTAGTGCGAGTGCGCTGTACTATCGAAGTGAACGACAGAACCGTGAAGGTCAGCAACACCAATGTGGTGGCTGTGAGCAAAGTCCGCACCTTCCGGCGGCGCATATTTGATATCCCCAGATTAAAGGCAGCCGCTGAGGCGCCCAGGCGGCCGACGTCGGCACTATGCATACCGGTCTGCTGATAGCGGATGGCCTGCATCTGCTCCTCGAACTTCTGGACGATAATACCCACCACCACGACAGTGAGCGCCAAGATGATGAAAGCCAGCAGAATAATGGCAGGTGTAAAGGTAATGGCAAAGGCCGGGTGAACCAGCGCAATGATAGTGAAGACAACCAGGAACACACCCAGACTGCCGGCAATTTGCCCGGTAATACTGGGAGCTGCAATCAACAATCGTTCGGTAAAGAAAGCAAACGGTAACAGCAGTGCCAGGTAGAATATGATGCCCTTGATGACGTCGTTTTCGGTAGAACGGACCTGAGGATAGGCGCTTGATTCTTTGCTCCAGGCCGAGCGCGCCCGGCTGAAGAACTCATCATACTGACGGGCGCGCAGGAAACTCGCCGCATTGTCCAACTCTTTGCGGGCCTGGCTATGGACATCCTGAAGTCGGTCATTTTCGATGCCATGCTTCTCCAACCGACTCATACGGTACTCATCCAGGCGCCACATATCCAGAGCGACTCGATAGGGCGTAGCGTACAGCGAGGGGTTGGCATCAACAAGGTATCCAGCCCCGATGGGTGTGTCCTCGGTGGCGTTGATGAGCAAGAACTGCAAGCCTAGCAGGCTGGCGCCCATTGTTACTTTGACCCGCATACCAGGCGGAGCGAACACTACCGCTACTGGCTCGTAGCTGGAAGTCAGCTCCCTGGCAGGCAAGGGCAGGGCGTAGCCGTACTCAGTCGGGGCCGCATCGCTGACACTATCGTAGACGTAGATCTCAGAAAGCAGCTCGAAGAACCGCTGGTCAATCATATCATAGATGGCCATAGGTCGGCAATGGAACAGCACCACCGTCGCGGGCTTTATAGGCTGGTTAAGCGCAAATTCAATGGGCTCGGCCTTAGCACCATTGACGCCCTGATCGGGAGCCATGCGGATTGCCCCGGTCTGCTCGTCCAGCTTGTAGCCTTCGACGGTGACTTTATCACCCACGGCTCGCACATTCGGCAGTCCCACGAGGCAGTAGCGAGCACCCCTTTTGCCGTGAATTCCTCGGCTGGCCTGCTCGGCATTCTCGTCTTCGGCTGGGATTGGACTCGACATATCGAAGGCCTGGCCGCGCACTCCCATACAGGTCTTTCGCCGCGGACGAGCCAGCGCAACAGCACGGGCCACAGACTTGTCGGGGAAGGTGGCCTCCTGAGGATCGAATTCCACCAGTCGCCCCTTGACCTCAACGAAATTATCAGCCAGGTCAATCTCATAGATATCGTCAGGCTGTTCCAGCGAAATCAGATCAACCAGCAGGCAGCTCAACAACTGCGTCTGTACGACCAGGTTATCAACATCCACCGCCTCGGGCAGATCAAGTGCGGTATCCACCAGGGGGCGGGAATCGTCTACCGTAGCAAAACCCAGGCCGGGTATCCCAGCCAACGTGGCCACTTCGCTGGATAGGGCGAGGTGACCCGCCATATGAGTGTGCCATTCCTTGCCCTTGATGGCATTTATGCCATCTACGAAGTGCTCCTGAGCAGAGATGGATAGTTCCCGCCCGATCAACTCAGCATACTCACGCGCTTTCTTGCCCACATCGGAAAAGCGCCATTGATCACCTTCCCCGTAGTTGTAATAGTAGGCCTTATAAAACAGACCCAAGGTGTCATTGTGACTGGACAGATCGACCGAGAACCACAAGTAGATGTTCTCTTCGCTGAAGTCGAGAGCTGCAGTCAGGTCATTGATGGCTTCCTTGGTCTTCTCCAGGGCGGTGTTTTTCCGCTCATCGCTGTCATCAGGGCTGAGGCTCTGTGCCTGTTTGATGGCGCTCTGGACTTTCACGGCCGCCTGCTTGATCTGGGACACCCGACTGTCGAATTTGTCCACGAGCCGCTTGCGTTCGGCTATCTCTTCTTCGGTCAACTGGTACGCAACCAGCTTGCCGGCATTCGGATCAGTGCGGCGGGCGTATTCTACTACACGATGCAACAGATCGGCCTTTTCGGCGGCGGCGTTTACCTTGCCTAACAGCGGCCGGAGGCCGCGCAGTTGTTCATCAAGCGGCCGCGGCTGGCGCTGGAGATGATATTGCCCCACAGGCTCGGTCCACAGCCGCCGGGTTATGTTTTCTATCCCTTCACGGGCCTCTTGGGCTACATTGAATAGTCTCTTTACATGTGTGTCACTCCGCGCTCCCCGGATACGTTCACGGACGAAGTTCTTTGTACCGGCTAAACCCTCGAAATGACCAGCAGTAGCCAGAAATACCACGCTACGCTTGGGGGGATGCTGCTTGAAGGCCTTGATGAGTTGAAAAAGAGCAGCGATACTGGAAGCATTCTCTGCACCAGGGGCCTGGGTGGGTGTGATGGAGATGGAATCGTAGTAAGCCTGCAATACCACCTGCTGCTTGCTCAGACGCGGGTCGGTCCCCTGAATGCGCCCGGTGATGTTCTTGGCGGTAACTTCCTTCCACTCCATATCGCACTTGACCGTGACCTGCGTATCGGGATTGGCCGTCAAACGGGCCAACAGGTAGTCGGCGGTCTCTTTGGGAACCCAGAAACGAGGGATGTTAACGGGCATTGAGAGGAACTTCTCTTCGGCCTCGCCGCGCAGAGTCGTATTCGGCTCAATGAACAACACAGCCTGGGCACCCAAAAGCGGCGCATTGAACCACCGGTTACCACAATTGAAGTCAACCATCACTATGCTATCGATGACTTCTAGACCATTGAAGGAACGCAGTTCCCCATTGCCGGCGTAGATCAGCTTACCCGTCAAGCCACCAGGCGGGGTCTTCGGGCAGCGTACCAGGTTAGGCCAGATGGGCAGGATTTCCCGCTCGTGACCATCAGTGGTGGCTACCGTAGCGGCCGGTCCCCGCTCTGGATCAGACCAGGGAACCAGCGTGGTAAACTCTTCGACAGTAACGTCCTGAAGCTCTAGGGCGCGGAATCGCTGCTCGACGTGCCGGGCAGCCTGCTCGTAGCCCGGGTAGCCGGTGACCCGACTGTCGGCTGCCGCCAGGCGCTCAATGGTCTGGGCGATTTCGTCCCGTGAGACCAGGCCAGCTACTGCCTCGTAGTCCGTCTCAGAGGTCAACACCGGCTCCTCTATTTGCGCGCCAGTCCAAACCCCACTAATCAGCAGCCACCCTAGGACTCCAATCAGAACAGAAGAGCCTCTCCAATACCGCATGCTCACCTGACATTCACCACCCGAAGTGGTATTTGACACTATCTGTGCGGGCCCGCCCGCCGGCGTCCGCTCCTGGGGCGTGGTTTGCTTGTTCGCTGCTACTCTTCACCCATCCCGCCGACTTCGAGATCGATATCGGCGCGGTGTTCGATGCGCTCGATCTCGCCATCGCGGATATGCACAACACGGTCGGAGACATCAATCATCTTCAGATCGTGGGTAGCCGAAATCACCGTCACGCCACTGGCCTGGTTGAGCTCCTTGAGCAGATCGATGATCTCTTTGCCGGTGTGCAGATCCAGGTTCCCGGTAGGCTCGTCAGCCAGCACAATAGCGGGTGAATTGGCCAGGGCCCGGGCCACCGCCACGCGCTGCTGCTGGCCACCGGACAGCTCGTAGGGTTTGTGATCTAGACGGTCACCCAGCCCAACCATATCGAGTAGCTCGCGGCCGCGGTCCATCATCTCGTCGGTACTCATCCCGGCAAAGATCATCGGAAGGGTGATATTCTCCATAGCAGTCATAACCGGGATTAGGTTAAAGGTCTGGAAAATATAGCCGATCTTTCGGCACCGCAACCAGGCCAGCTCGAAGGCGTCCAGTTGCGCCATATCCACCTCTTCGATAAAGCAGCGACCGGCGGTAGGTTTGTCCAGACCGCCGATCATGTTGAAAAGCGTGCTTTTGCCCGAACCCGACGGTCCCATAATGGAAAGGTATTCTCCGCGCCGCACGTCCAAGTCGACATCTCGCAGTGCCGGCACCTCGATCTCGCCCATGACATAGATCTTTTTCAAATCACGGGTGCGCACGATAAATTCATGGGTAGTAACCGAGTCGTCGCGGACAATAGTCTTCATCCGTTCGTCGCGCTCGTGCCCCACGGCCTCCATAACCTCGCGCAGGTCAGCCCCACACTTGGGACAGACAGTGACGATGCCGGTTGTTTCGATCTGTTCGCCGCATTCCGGACATTCTATCTTCGCCATTTTCCTCTTTCCTCACCTGGCAAAACTGAGCTTAGGATCTGTGCGCTTCGGCTATATTTCAGTCTGCAGGGCGACTGCCGGCCGCATACGAGCTGCCCGCACCGCCGGAGCGATCGCAGAAACCAATGACAACACCGTACCAATCAGTATGCACAGCAGCAGATACGTCAGCATCTGGCCCCAATCCATCTTGGCGGCCACAGACAGACTACGTTCCCGAAGGGCAAAAATGCCCAGCATCGCCAGATGGCCCAAAAGCGTCCCGAGCACTGAACCAAGTACACCCAGCGCTATCGCCTCGATCAGGAACAGTCGGACAATAAAGCTGTCCAACGCTCCCAGGCATTTCATCGTCCCAATCTCCCGAAAGCGCTCGGTCACCGACATCAACATCGCATTAGTGATACCAACCCCGCAGACCAGCAGAGACATAACCACCAGCCAAATTCGTTTGCTATTCTGGGCTTGCTTTTCTTCTCCCGGGACGGCAGCGCTATCCTCGGTCTTACCGCCGTCGGGTTTAGCTTGGTCACGGGTGGTGGCAGCTACAAGTTCGCGCTCCTGTTCGAAGCGAGCCTGCTGCAGACCGTCTTGAATCACACCACTGGTCCACACCGAACTTAAGAAGGCAATCCCCAGCACGATGCCTGAGGCTGTAATCATGGTCCGGCCCAGCCGGATAGTTACATTCCGCACGCTGATGCGCACCGCCTCCACCCAAGGCAGGGTGATCTGCCTTTGAATCTTAATCTTCTCTTTCCCGCCCGCACCGGTCGCCTTGGCCAAACCTTCAACGTCAAGCATCGCCACTAACCTCACTTCTTAGGTCCGCTGCCACAACTGTTGCTAACAGCAAATAATAGGTGCCAAAGGATGGTATCACAGCCTCCCAAATGCGTCAAGGTAAAAAATGCTTGCCAGCGCTTCTCACCACTTACAGAAATTCTCCAAAACCTGCCGATCTCCTCCTCCGTCCAGGGAATTTAATTTCCTCCGCACAGCGTTGGGCTGTCCGGGTCAGTCAGGCAAAGCTATTGTCCAAGAGTTGTCCTGCTAATCCCACCGACACTGCTACAGCTATGGTAGCTTCCTGCCGATGTTCAAGAAGCAATATCATCGTCCGAAATATGGGGTGGAAGAACCCACAGCGCTTGACAGGGAGGCAAACAACGCGTGACAACCACAAGCGGCTTCACGAAGGCTCTGGCGGCCTCGGTAGTGACAGCGGCCACGGCGGCTCTAATAATATGTCTGCCGCTATGTGCCGTCGCCCAGGAATTTTCCTGCACGATCACAGCGCCGCGTCCGGCGCGCGCCTTCTTTCCGGGGGAGTCCATCTACCTGACAGTCACAGTCAGCGGACCCCAGCAGCAGGCGACTTACACTATCTTCGACTATGAGGGGCGTCGCCGCATCGTCAACACTTTACAAGTGGGCAACAGCGAGCCGCGTAACTTGCCCGTGCCCTTCAGGATGCCCACTGGCATATACTACCTTACTCTGGATTTCGCCACTGGCGAGCAGGTCAGCGATGCCTTCTGCGTAATTCCTCGCCCCGACGAGGAGGCTGGCGAGTACGGCATCTTTGGCTTCCATCTGAACAATCCTGGCGAGGAATTGGTCGAGGCTCTGGCCCAGGCTGGGGTCAGGCTGGTTCGCGGTGATATGGATTGGGTCAACAGCGAGCCGACCGAAGGCAACTATTCGCTGGCCAAAGCCCAGGCCCACGCCCAGTTGTTCAGCAAGTACGGGATTCAGTGGATTCCGATCCTGGGCTACACTCCGAGATGGGCGGGAATGGAACCGGAAAACGCTAGCGGCCGGCCGGCAGGGGCTACCCACACCTGGGCGCCGGCGGAAACGACTCACTGGGCTGGTTTTGTCCAGCTCATGGCCGATTATCTGGGGGCGCAGACTGTACACTGGCCTTCAGAGCAGATAATCCCTCGCTCCGAGGCACTGGCCTCGCAGGATTTGCCGCTGGTCAACCGCTGGGAGATCTGGAATGAAGTTGACCAGGCCTTCTACTATGGCTACTGGGAAAGGTATCTGGATCTGCTGCGCATTGCTTACTGCACACTAAAGAAAAGTAACTCTCGCAATATTGTGCTGTATGGCGGGGCGTGCGGTCACTGGACTGAGCTGGGCATGACCTATCATGCCAACTGCAAATACTACTTCGACGAGCTGGCCTTCCATGGGGGCGGCTCTGACATCAACAATACTCTGGTGAAGTACTACACCGGTGCTCCCCAAATCGGCAACGGCTACGGAATATTCCATCCCTCCAGTCACACCGAGACATATCCCTCCGCGCCGGCGCCGCTGACGGAAACTCAATATATGATCAGGCTCTACACCACCCTGAAGAAGTGGCAGGAGCACACCTGGTGCGTATTCGCCGGCGGCCGGGTGGTGGGCGCGGCTGATCCGGCTTCTTCAGCACTTCTATACAGCAAGAACGGCAAGCTAGTGCCTAACGCCAAGTATGTGGCGTTTGCCGTGGCCCGCTGGCTGCTATCTGACGCCACCTACGTGGGGCCGATTGACCTGGGCGAGACAGTTGAAGCCAATCTCTTCCTCAAGCACGGCAGACCGATGCTTATCTGCTGGTCCGACGGAAATGCAACAGTCAACATCACCCTGGCCAGCGATGCCCACTACTATGACGAGATGGGCAAGAGGTTCCCCATGCCCGGGCAGGACACCACCTCGCCAGTGACGCTGACGGCCAAGCCGCTGGTAATCTACGGAGTACACTACTATTACCTGGCGCAGGCGATTCGCAATCAAGCCGAAATCTACTTAACCACAGAGCAGGGCTTTGAGACCGACCGCGTCTTCGGATATATCGGCCCGCTGGAGCAGGATGCCGCCTGGGCCTGGTCGGACTGGCCCCGGCAGTTTCGCCGCGCCATCGAGTGGGCCACCGATATGTGCGATCAGCGGCCTCGAGTCGGGCCCCGCGCTCTGGGCATCCCCCAGATGGTAACCCACGGTCAGCTCTACCGTACCGTGCGCAACTGCGAGCCAGCCGGCTACATCCACGGACCTACCCACCATATAGTCTATCGGCTGGAAACTCTTACCGAATGGCTGGGGCGGGTGGCCGACGCACGGGATCGCGCCTGGGAGGTGCATAATCCTCAGGCGCGGTTCATTGACAAACTGCTGAGCCGTATGGAACAGCTTGAGATACGAATCACAGCAAACGGGCTTAACTGGCCGCTGGCCCAGCAGTCCCTGGATCGGGCTCGACAGCAGATTGACCGAGCTGTCCAACACCGCCACGGCGGTGCCTATCGGGCGGCAACCGGCCTGCACAATACAGCGGTGCTGCTGTCAAATCTGGAACAGCCCAAACTCCTGAAGGTATTCGCGGTAGCTGATTTCGTCACGGCCACCCAGTTGGTCAAAGGGCTAGCTTTGCCGCCAGGCGTCGAGCACAACCTGCGAGTCACGGTGTACAACTATACCGACCAGGCGGTGTCGGGCCAGATTACCTGGCAGTTGCCCGAGACCTGGAGTAAATCAACTATCACCAACAGCTTCACAGCTCCTGCCAGCGGCTACAGTGAGCCGATTGATTGTTTAGTCACTATCCCCGACGAACCCAAGCCCTGGGTGGAGAAGGACGGTTGGACGGCAGCGGGTTACGTGACCCTGCGCCTGCCCGAGCCCATCGCATCGCGCTCCGACCTGAAGCTGTCCGGAGAGCTTGACGACGGCCGCAGTCTCACAGACATGCACTACGGCGTCCTGGTCGGCGAGCCGGTCATCGAGTAATCCACCGGCAAGCCGCCTGCCGTGTTGCGGGAGAGTCAGCCTGCTCTGAACCAACGGTTGTTGACATTAACACCGGCTGGCTCTTCACTTGCACGCCAGCCTACTTCCTGATAGAATTGCCTGTGGGTGGTCAGTGTCAGGTCTATGTGGCCCCCAGGAAATCCCCGCTGCTATTAGTAAGGCTGTCGGGAGTAGATTATTATGGCGTTTAGGCCCTGTATCGGTATAGAAGTACACGCAGAACTGGACACTGAATCGAAGATGTTCTGTCGCTGTCGGGCTGAGTTTGGGGCCGAGCCCAACAGCCGCTGCTGCCCGGTCTGCCTGGGCCTGCCTGGTTCACTGCCGGTGCCCAATAAGAAGGCGGTCGAGTATGTCATCCGCACCGGTCTGGCGCTAAGCTGCCAGGTCGCCGAGCGCTGCCGCTTTGCCCGCAAAAACTACTTCTATCCCGACCTGCCCAAGAATTTCCAGATCAGTCAGTACGAGGAGCCGCTGACCTATGGCGGGCACATTGACCTGGAGGTCAACGGCCAGCCCAAGCACATCCGCATCCGCCGCGCTCACCTGGAAGAGGACACTGGCAAGAATATTCACCTGCCCGACGGCCGCAGCCTAGTGGACTACAACCGCTGCGGCATTCCCCTGATGGAGATCGTCACCGAACCGGACTTTACCAGCGGCGTCGAGTGCCGGGAGTATCTCACCGAGCTGCGCTCGATTCTGCGTTACCTGGGGGTCTCAACGGCAAATATGGAAGAGGGCGTAATGCGGGCCGAGCCAACGGTGAACCTGATTGATGAGTCCAGCGGCGAGGCTACACCCAAGGTGGAGATAAAGAACCTGAATTCAATTCGCTCGGTTCACGACGCAGTCGAGTACGAGATTCAACGCCAGCGGCGCTGCCTGCAAACCGGTGAACAGATGTACCAGGAAACACGCCTGTGGAACGAAGAACAGCATATTACTGCCACGATGCGCCGCAAGGAGAGCGCCGACGACTATATGTACTTTCCTGAGCCGGACCTGGTCCCGCTGGCCCCGGAGCCGGAATGGGTCGCGAGCATCCAGGCCTCGATGCCGGAGCTGCCCGCCGCCGTGCGCTGCCGGTTGATTGAAGAGCACGGCTTGCCCGAGTACGACGCCGAGGTCATCACCGCCGACCGCGAGATTGCCAGCTACTACGAGCAGACAGTGGGCGCTGGCGCTGCGCCAAAAGCTGCCAGTAACTGGCTGATGAGCGAGATTATGGGCTATCTCAATGAGCAGGATATGCCCATTTCGGATCTACAGGTCAGCCCCAAGGACCTCGCCAAGCTGCTGGCCCTCATTGGCAAGGACGCCATCAGCGGGAAGATCGCCAAAGATGTCTTTGCCGAGATGGCCCAAAGCGGCGAGCCGGCTGACCAGATCGTCGCCGAGCGAGGTCTGGAGCAGATCAGCGACGAGGACCGGCTGGCGGAGCTGATCGAAGAGGCCATCGCCAACAATCCGGGGGCTGTAGAAGACTTCAAGAGCGGCAAGGCAAAGGCCATCGGAGCGCTGGTTGGCTATATTATGGGACAGACCAGGGGCCAGGCCAACCCGCAACTGGTCAACCAACTGCTGCGCGAGAAGCTGGGGCAGATGTAGCATTCCCTTCAATAAGCCTTTCATTTCCGTAGGAGCGACATTCTTGTCGCGACTGAGCGGACTCCCATTGTGGGAGGGGCACCCTTGCCCCGACAATCTTCGCGACAAGAATGTCGCTCCTACCAGGGGAGTGCGTTGCGGCGATTGTAGCACAAGGGTGCGCCTCCCACAGGACATAAGGAGCATGCAATGTGGGCTGATTACTTGAGATCGGCACCAGTTTCCCTAAATGCCGAGGTGATTATCTGCGGCGGAGGGCCGGCAGGATTGTGTGCGGCAGTGGCTGCGGCTCAGGAGGGCGCTGATACGCTGCTCATTGAGCGCTATGGCTTTTTGGGGGGCATGGCTACCGCCGGCCTCATTAACCCCTTTATGCCCTACTACACCGGCGGCGAGCAGATCATTGAAGGCCTCTTCCAGCAGATTATTGACCGGCTGGCTGCCGCCGGCGGCTGGAGTCATCGGCAGGACGAATGGGCCCGCGACGCCTTCGACCCCGAGATTATGAAGCTGGTGGCCCAGGATATGGTCGAGCAGGCCGGTGTCAGGCTGCGCTTGCATACAATGGTAGTTGACGCCCACAGCAAGGATAGGCATGTCCAGCGGGTCGTGTTAGCCAGCAAATCCGGACTGGAAGCCGCTGAGGCGGCCATTTTCATTGACGCTACCGGCGACGGCGATCTGGCTGCTCGTGCCGGAGCCCCCTACGGGCAGGGCCGCCCCGAGGATGGCCTGAGTCAACCGATGACGCTTATGTTCCGGATGGCCGGTGTAGACGAAGAGCGTATGCCCTCGCGCGAGGAGATAAATGCCCTATACGACGAGGCGAAGGCTGCCGGCGACATCAACAATCCCCGCGAGAATGTGCTGTGGTTCTACACCACCCGGCCCGGCGAGATTCACTTCAATACCACCCGTGTGATCCGGCGCGATGGCACCAGCGCCGCCGACCTGACCGCGGCGGAACTGGAAGCCCGTCGGCAGGTTAAGCAGATGGTCAATTTCTTGACCGAAAAGGTGCCCGGATTTGCCGATGCCTACCTCAGCGCGACGGGCACCCAGATCGGGGTACGCGAGAGCCGCAGAATCCTCGGCGAGTATGTGTTGACCGCCGAAGATATTCTGGGGGCACGCAAGTTTGCCGACGGTATCGCTCGCGGCTGCTACGATATTGATATCCACAACCCGTCGGGTACCGGAACCGTCATCAGGAGCCTGCCGGCGGGAGAGAGTTACGACATTCCCTATCGCTGCCTGTGTCCACGGGGATTTGACAATCTGCTGGTGGCCGGCCGACCAATATCGGCGACGCACCAGGCTCACTCGTCAGTGCGGGTAATGCCCATCGCTGCAGCAGTGGGCGAGGCGGCCGGTACAGCAGCAGCGATGTGCGTCGCGCAGGGGCAGTCGGTCACCGCGGTGGACGTAGCACAACTGCGGGAGAGACTGCGTGGGCGAGGAGCCAATCTAGGCGGCGAATAGCCGGGCAGGAGTTGTCCAATGCTAGGCATCGGCCAGGCAATCCTGTTAGTAGCAGTGGTCGGGGCGATCGCTCTGGCGGCGGGTGTTGCTGTCGTGCGGATGTTCACGATGTACCTGGAGCAGGAGGTAAGCTGCAGCGAGCTGCTGGTGTGGCTGTTTGTCTATCTGGCCGCCTTCTCTATGGCCATTGCCTCCTGGGGTACGCCTCTGTTCATCCCCATTGTCCTGCTGTGCCTGGCGCTGGCAGTCGCCTATCCGCTGGGCACCTACCTGGTCGAAATCCACGGCCACTGGCGAATGCGCAACGAGGACATTGTCGCCTACGCTCGCGCCGCCGAGCAGAACCCCAACAACCCCGATCCGCTTAGGCGGCTGGGCGATATCTTCTTTGACAGCCACGACTATGAGCTAGCCGCAAACTACTACAAGCAATATCTGGCCCGCTTCAAGGACGCCCGAGTAGCCCGCCGCCTGGCGCGGGCCGAGGAGTTCGCGCAGCAGTCGCCGGCGGAAACGAGAGTATGCCCCAATTGCACTGCCGCCAACCCCAAAGGGGTCTCTCACTGCATTGAATGCGGAGAACTGCTGCCCGGCATCCAGGAGTTTCTGGAACCGTTCCGGGGGCGCAGGGGCATCTCAATTCTGCTGTGGACGGCGGGGGTGACGATGACGATTGGTCTGGGCCTGGTGGTGCTACAGGTTCTCACCGCGCGGTTCGCCCCCTTACTGGCATACATCCTGGTGCCCTTTATGTTCCTCGTCGCCATCACCGCATTCTTCGTCTACATCTACGTGCGCGTGGGCCGCTGACCATCGATCAGGAACTCCCGAGCCGCCTACCAGCATTGACACTCCCCGGCGACCGGTGCTATACTAATTGCCAGTTAGGTACTTCTATGTCGGTCGTACTTTCGGTAGCACACGACAATATGCATATCAACCCGAGTCAAGAAAAGAAATGGCTCCAGTTGCAGCAGCGCCTCAGCAACATCTGGTTGTTCTGGGGCATGTTCCCGTTAGGAGTTGTGATCGTGCTGATGCTGGCCCTGGCTGGGCCAGCAGCCAGCGCAAATACCAGCGGCACCACCCAGCAGGAGCACCTTGTTATCAAACGCCGCGCTGAGGCGGTAATGGCGGTATCCGCAATTCTGTTTTTCGTCGGATTTTCACTGGACGGTCGCTGGACTGACGACGAACGTATTGGACGGCGCATTCTGCGCGCGGCCGGAGGCGACCAATTCCGTCCCACCAGCGACCAACTGGCCTCCCATGCAGAAAAGGCATTTCAGGCAGTCAACCGCTCCGTGACTATGTTGACTGGCATCGGGCTGGCGATGGCCGTGCTGGTGGTCGCTGCCGTTGTCATCGGGCTGCCGCTGCTCAACGCTGGGCAGTTGCTGGTCCTGGCAGCCATTTTTCAAGTGTTTGCCTTTTCCCGCCATTCGTATTATAGCGATCTGATCTATGCAGCAATATCCGGCGAGTTGTCCGATTTAGACGAGGATAATGAGAAATAGAGCCGACGAGGTCAGCAGTGCGCGAAGCTGACCCGTGGCAGCGCCCAAGCAAAAGTCGCAAGCCTTTCTCGCCTCACGCAACATCTCCAGTTGACTGATTGATCATACTTGCGGATCTCCTTATATTCGCGAAAGAAGCAAGTGCCCAGGCAGGTTGAAGCAATGCTCTACCGCAGACCGCGCGGCGTAAATGATATATTGCCTGATGAAGTAGGCCGCTGGCAGGAGGCCGAGGCCACCTTCCGTGAATTGTGCCGACTGTATCGCTATGAGGAGATTCGCACGCCGATGTTCGAGGAGACCGACCTGTTCGTGCGTGCCGT
Source organism: bacterium (assembly GCA_030602615.1). Lineage (GTDB taxonomy): Bacteria > Armatimonadota > Zipacnadia > Zipacnadales > Zipacnadaceae > JALGTD01. The sequence continues at coordinate 91,176 of JAUVZM010000002.1, read as the reverse complement.
CGGCGAAGATACCGACATCGTCAGCAAGGAGATGTATACTTTTGAAGACCGCGGCGGGCGCAGCCTGACCCTGCGGGCGGAGGGGACCGCACCGGTGATCCGTGCCTATCTGGAGAACAAGCTCCAGGGCCAAGACCTCGAGCGCCTCGTCAAGCTCTACTACATAGCACCCGTATTCCGCTACGATCGCCCTCAGGCCGGGCGCTATCGCCAGCACCACCAGTGCGGGGCCGAGGCCATCAATTCTGCAGAACCTGAAGTCGATGCCGAGATTATCCAACTGTCTCTGCACTTTTTTCGCAAGCTGGGTATCAAAGATGTAACGTTGTTGCTCAACTCAGTAGGCTGCCCCGCGTGTCGGCCCGAGTACGTGCAGGCCTTGAAAAGCCAAATTGCCCCACAGCTCGAACAGCTCTGCCGTGAATGTCAGCGACGCTGCGAGACCAACCCGCTGCGCCTGCTGGACTGCAAGAATGAACAGTGTCAGCAGATTATGGAAAACGCGCCGGTGCTGCGGGATATGCTCTGTCCCGACTGCGCTGAGCACTTCGCTCAGCTTCAGCAGACGCTGGATCTCCTGGATGTTCCCTACACTCTGGACCCGACTATCGTGCGCGGACTTGACTATTACACGAAGACCGCCTTTGAGTTCGTCGCACCTGGCCTGGGGGCCAAGGACTCAATCGGCGGCGGCGGGCGCTATGACGAGCTGATTGAGCAGTGCGGCGGGCCGCCGACGCCGGCAGTAGGAGTAGGAATCGGCCTGGAGCGAGTGCTGCTTGCCCAGGAGGCGGCTAATGCAACTTGAGGATGGTGGTAGCCGCGAAGGCTATTACGTCATCACACTGGGCGAGGAGGCGTGGGCACCGGGACTGGGCGTAACCGCGGACCTGCGGGCGGCGAGTGAGGTCGCCGAAATAGACTATCGCCGGCGCAGCATGAAAGCACAGATGCGAACCGCCAACAATGATGGCTACCGCTATGCCGTGATCATCGGCGAGGATGAGGTCCAGCAGGAGACGGTCACGCTGCGTGACATGGAAAGCGGCGAGCAGGAGACGATCCCGCTGTCTGAGCTGATTGAGCAGCTACGCTCACGGAGCGAATCACAATGAGATGTCCCTCGTGCAAGCAGGACATCAACCCTACCCCGGACGGAGAATGCCCGATTTGCCGCTTCCCAGCGGCTGAAGTAGACCTGAACGTAAGGCGTATCTACACGGTGACTGGCGCAATATTCTTCAGTACGCTAACGTACGCGCTTGTCGTATACTTTGTGAACATGACCACAGATATCCGGCCCGTTTATTGGGCAGATATGATATTCTACGCACTGGCAGCGGCCTGTGTGCTTGTGGCAATTGGGATGTTCGCCGTGAAGAACATCATTATTAAGGCCGCCTTCTGCGAGGTTCCGGCGATCTTTGGCCTGTTCACTTTTCTCATTTCGGGCGACATCGCAAAGTTTGTCGGGCTGCTGGCGGTATCGCTGGTACTGTTTATGATCCTGGCTCCCCAGGTCACTGGCTATGTCAGGCAAATCGAGCGCGAAGCCCTGGAAGAGTGGCAACAGCGGGAACATGAAGGTCACACCTGGTAGGACAGGCGTCTCGCCTGTCCCCAAGCGCCGGGCGAGACGCCCGTCCTACAATGCAGGAGGTTAGTGAATGTCGGAGATGGCGAGTTTTATGAAACGCACCGCTCACTGCGGCGAGCTGCGCGAAGAGAACATTGGCGAAGAGGTAGTCCTCAATGGCTGGGTCAACCGGCGCCGCGACCACGGTGGGCTGATATTCATTGACCTGCGCGACCGCGCGGGGATAGTACAGGTGGTCTTCGACCCGGAGATTTCCTCCGAAGCTCACAAGCTGGCTACCGAGGTCCGCCCGGAGTACGTCGTTGCTGTGCGTGGTCAGGTGCGCCGCCGTCCCGAGGGCACCGAGAATCCGCAACTGCCCACCGGCGACGTGGACGTCGTCGCCGAAACTGCTGAGGTGCTCAATCCCGCCGAGACGCCGCCATTCTCGTTCGTGGACGAGACGGAAACCGAAGAGCTGGTGCGGCTGAAATATCGTTACATTGATCTGCGCAGCCCCCGCATGCAGCGCAACCTGCGCATTCGCCACGAGGCCGCGCAGGCGACGCGGGCGTTCCTCAATGCGGAGGGCTTCTGGGAGGTGGAGACGCCCTTCCTGTTTAAGGCCACCCCCGAGGGCGCGCGCGACTACCTGGTGCCCAGCCGCGTCAGCCCGGGCAACTTCTACGCCCTGCCCCAGTCGCCCCAGATTCTCAAGCAGCTTCTGATGGTCTCCGGCGTTGAAAAATACTACCAGCTCGCCCGCTGCCTGCGCGATGAGGACCTGCGCGCTGACCGCCAGCCCGAGCACACCCAGATTGACATAGAGATGTCGTTCGTCGAGCAGGACGACGTGCTGGATGTTTGCGAGCGACTGTTCGCGCATATCTTCCGGGAGACTCGGGACATTGAGCTGGCGCTGCCCTTTCCCCGGATGACCTACGCAGAGGCTCTAGCCCGCTACGGCACCGACAAGCCGGATACGCGCTACGGGATGGAACTTACCGACCTCTCCGATGTCGCGGGACAGGTCGAGTTCCGTGTCTTCAGCGATACCGTGAAAAAGGGCGGACAGGTCAAGGGCATCAACGCCCGCGGCTGCGGCGATTATCCGCGTGCTCAGCTTGATCAACTGACCGAATTTGCCAAAGATCACAAAGCTCAGGGGCTGGTGTGGATGCGGGTGACCGCCGACGGGATAGACTCGCCGGTGGCCAAGTTTTTCACCCAAGAGGAGCTTCACAGCATCGTCCAGCAGTTCACAGCCGACCCGAGGGACTTGCTGCTCATCGTCGCCGACAAGCCTGAGATTGTCGCGGAAAGCCTCGACTGGCTGCGGCGGGAGATGGCCCGGCGGGAGGATTTGCTTGATGATACAGTTTTCAAGCCGCTCTTCATCACCGAATTCCCGCTGGTCACGTGGAACGAAGAGGAAGAACGCTGGGAGGCGGAACATCATCCCTTCTGTATGCCTCACCCCGATGATATTGACCTACTCGCCTCGGACCCGGGCCGGGTGCGCGCCCAGTCCTACGACGCGGTCATCAACGGGATTGAAGTGGCCAGCGGCAGCATCCGAGTGCATCGCCGTGACATCCAGCAGCAGATCTTTGACGTGCTGGGTATCAGCCCGGAGGAAGCCGAACGGCGCTTTGGCTTCCTGCTGCGGGCCTTTGAATACGGTACGCCGCCCCACGGCGGCATTGCGCCGGGGTTCGACCGAATAGTAATGCTGCTATGCGGGGAAAGCTCGATTCGCGATGTCATCGCCTTCCCCAAGACCCAGCGCGCCCAGGACCTGATGAGCGGCGCTCCATCGCCCGCGCCGCCCGAGGCGCTCAAAGACTTACACATCAAGCTGGACCTGCCGCCCAGCGAGTAGCGGCTCCTGTCCAAGGAGATATCAAGCATGCCTTCACGCCGACCGCATGAACCGGAATTTGAAGTCGAAGAACTTACCCCCATCCGCCAGGCCATCGGCGAGCGAACCCGTAGCAGCATCGTCGAGATTCCCCAGTTCTGGCTGCAGGTGCTGGCAGATACCGAGACTCTGGTCGCCACCCGCAACAAGCGCAAGAACCAAGGCGGGATGGTGCCCACCTACAATGACTACTTCATCAAGGCAGTTGCTACTATCATTGATAACTATCCCGCGATGAACGCCTGGTGTGAGGATGGCCAGGTCAAACTGCTGAAACCGATCAATATCGGCTTTGCCTGCGCCACCGACGACGGTGTGCTGCTGCCCACAATCTTTGACGCGGACAAGAAGAGTTTGGACGAGATCGCTGAAAACAGCCGTGAGATGATCGAGCTGGCCCGAGGCGGGCGGCTGCGCGCTTCGCTGCAGATGGGGGCGGGTTTTACCATCAGCAATATCGGGCCGACAGTCGTGGATGCATTCAATGCCATCATCAGTCCGCCGCAGACGGCAATCCTGGCTATTGGCGCTATGAAGAAGCGGCCGATGGTGATTGATGACGAGATCGTCGCCCGCATTAGTGCCTATCTAACGCTTACGGTAGACCATCGCGTCCTGGATGCCACTCAGACGACGCCGTTCCTGAACGACCTAGTCGAACTGCTCAGTGACAGCGACTGGCTGGAGCAACTCTAGCAAGGGTTAAGCCGGGCTGCAGCATTCAGGGATACCTGGGCCCCGGCGTGGAGGTTGTTGACGAACGGACAGTGCGCAAGACAAGTGACAGCATCTTTGATCTGTGGCCCTAGCACACAAGATGACTCTTGTAGTAGTCTCATAGTAAACAATAACCTTGGGAAAAGAAGGAGGACCAAACGGTGGATTTCGTTGGATTGAACAGGGCACAGAAGCAAGTGATGAACGCGAGGGCGGCAACCATCCTGATGTTGACCTTCCTGGGGGCCATGCCTGCCGGGGCGCTAACACTGGTTGACGAAGGCCAGAGCCAATACGTCATCGTCGTGTCCAGTGACGCGATCCCCGCCGAGCAATTTGCGGCCGAGGAGCTGGCGCTTCATCTGGAGCAGATGAGCGGGGCCAAGTTGCCGATCGTCACCGATGCTGAGCCTTTGCCCAGTCACGCGGTGCTGCTGGGCAGAACCCGGTTTCTGCAAGAACTCGGCGTCGAGGTGGATTGGCAACAATTCGCCAAAGAAGGTTACCTACTGCGGGTGAGCGGCGATCATCTGATCATCGCCGGAGGCCAACCTCGGGGAGTTTTGTACGGTGCCTATGCGCTGCTGGAGGATCATCTGGGCTGTCGGTGGTTCGCCCCGGATACCAGCTTCATACCCCAGCGTAAGACGATTAAACTGCCGGAACTGACTGACTTGGATCCTTATTTGGCCCCGGACATCACGGGTAAGCCGGCGTTTGAGTATCGTGATCCGTGGATGTACGAGGGGTATGTCCGGAGCTGGTGGTGGCGAGATCATTTTGCTGCCAACTATCTTGCTCGTATGCGTAACAGCGGGACTTTCATAGACGCAATCGTGCAGCCAATTGACGAGCGGTATGGTGGGTACTTCAAGATCCCGCACTTTGGCCACAATCTATCGCATTTGGTGCCGGCCAAGCTCTACGCTTCCGAGCATCCCGAATACTTTGCGCTGCATGAGGGCCGGCGGGTGACCGAAGGTGACCTGGAACTGTGCCTGACGAACCCGGATGTGGCGCGCATCGCGGCCCAGACGCTGCGCGAATGGATGCGAGCCGAACCCGACGCGGACATGTTTTTCATCGGGCAAAGCGACACCAGCAACCACTGCCAGTGCGACCAGTGTAAGGCCGCATACGAGCGCTACACCCCACCAGGTAAGCCCAGCAGTGGAGGAGGCTATGGCGGCCTGGCCGGGAGAAACCTTCAGTTCGTCAACGAGGTCGCCACATTGCTGGAAGACGAATTCCCCAATATGCGCATCGGCACCTTTGCCTATGGCGCGACGCGTAACCCACCCGTAAACATCACCGCACACCGCAACGTGATCATCTGGTACTGTCCGATCGAGCGGTGCGCGTGTCACCCCCTGGATCGCGGGCCGATCAATGAGTCCTTTTACCATTTCGCTGACGGCATCAAGAAGTGGAAACAGATTGCCCGAGAGGTTTACTTGTACGATTACTCCTTTGCGGGGGCGTTGGGGCCGCCAGCCGATCTGCTAACCATCGCCCCGACCGTGCGTGCGGCCTGGCGGCTGGGCGTGACTGGCGTGCAGGTTAATGGCATCAGTGATATAGAGGTCGGGTTTGGATTCCTGCGCTATTGGCTGTGGGCACAGTCATTGCGCAACCCTGAGTGGGACGCCGAGCAGGCACTGGGCGAGTTCCTTGACGTCTATTATGGGGCAGCCACGACCCACATTGAGGACTTTATCAGTCTGGTCGCTAACCCCGGCAACTACGAGCCGCTCCCCGCGGAGAAGGCTGATATCTGGACTAACGAGGACTCGCCGCTGCGGCACGAGCTTGTACACGGCTGTCACCTGGGCTACCGCAGGTTGACTGATGAGGCGATCGAGGAAGGTTATGCGCTGTTCGAGCAGGCCCGCCAGGCGACCGCCGGGGATCCCCAGGCGTACCGTCATGTGGCGGCGGCCAGGATGGTACTGCAATTTGCCATGCTCGAAAACTTGCCCGCCGATGACCCGCGGCTGAAAGACGAAGCGGCGGGACTATTGCGCCTGGCCAAAGAACTCGAAATGCCCAGAATCCGCAACACGCCATTGAATGAATACCGGGAGAAGATAAGCCAGAAACTGGGTGTGACGATTTCTGAATAGGTTCTTTCATCGCCTGAGCGTGCTCTGACTCGCACCCGGGTCCCAGCACGGCGACGATTGCAGTAGTCTCATAGTAAACAATAACCTTGGGAAAAGAAGGAGGATCAGGCGATGCATTTCGTCGGATTGAACAGGGCACGGAAGCAAGTGATAAATGCGAGGGCGGCAACCATCCTGATGTTGACCTTCCTGGGGGCCATGCCTGCCGGGGCGCTAACACTGGTTGACGGAGGCCAGAGCGAATACGTGATTGTCGTGTCCAGTGACGCGATTCCCGCCGAGCAATTCGCGGCCGAGGAGCTCGCGCTTCATCTGGAGCAGATGAGCGGGAGCAAGCTGCCTATCGTCACCGACGCCGAGCCGTTAGCCACTCATGCAATATTGCTGGGCAATACCCGGTTTCTGCAAGAACTCGGCGTCGAGGTGGATTGGCAACAATTCGGCAAAGAAGGTTACCTGCTGCGGGTGAGCGGCGATCATCTGATCATCGCCGGGGGCCAACCTCGGGGAGTTTTGTACGGTGTCTACGCACTGATAGAGGATCATCTGGGCTGCCGGTGGTTCGCGCCAGATACCAGCTTCATACCCCAGCGCAAGACGATTGAACTAGCGCAACTGACTGACTTGGATCCTTATTTGGCCCCGGACATCACGGGTAAGCCGGCGTTTGAGTATCGTGATCCGAAGATGTATGCGGGGTACGTCCGGAGTTGGTGGTGGCGAGATCATTTTGATGCCAACTATGTTGCTCGTACGCGTAACAGCGGGACTTTCATAGACGCAAACGTGCATCCAATTGACGAGCGGTATGGTGGGGCGTTCGAGATCCCGCACTCTGGCCACAATCTATCGCATTTGGTACCGGCTGAGCTCTACGCTGCACAGCATCCGGAATACTTTGCGCTGCATGAGGGCCGGCGCGTGACCGAAGGCGATCTGGAACTGTGCCTGACGCATCCAGATGTGGTTCAGATTGCGGCTCAGACTCTGCGGCAATGGATGCAGGCCGAACCCAACGCGGATATGTTTTTCATCGGGCAAAGCGACACCGGCAACTACTGCCAGTGCGAACGGTGCAAGGCCGCATACGAGCGCTACACCCCACCAGGTAACCCTAGCAGTGTAATAGGCTATGGCGGCCTGGCCGGGCGCAACCTTCAGTTCGTCAACCAGGTCGCCACGCTGCTGGAAGACGAATTCCCCAATATGCGCATCGGCACATTTGCCTATGGCGCGAGCCGTAACCCGCCCGCAAACATCACTGCACATCGCAACGTGGTCATCTGGTACTGTCCGATCGAACGGTGCATATGTCACCCCCTGGATCGTGGGCCGATCAATCAGTCATTTTACCATTTTGCTGACGGCATCAAGAAGTGGAAACAGATTGCCCGGGAGGTTTACCTGTACGATTACTCCTTTGCGGGGGCGTTGGGGCCGCCAGCCGATCTGCTAACCATCGCCCCGACCGTGCGTGCGGCCTGGCGGCTGGGCGTGACTGGCGTGCAGGTTGATGCTATCATTGATATACAGGTCGGGTTTGGATTCCTGCGCTATTGGCTGTGGGCACAGTCATTGCGCAACCCTGAGTGGGACGCCGAGCAGGCACTGTGCGAGTTCCTTGACGCCTATTATGGGTCAGCGGCGACCCACATTGAGGACTTTATCAGTCTGGTCTCTAACCCCGGCAACTACGAGCCGCTCCCCGCGGAGAAGGCTAATATCTGGACTAACGAAGACTCGCCCCTGCGGCACGAGCTTGTATATGGCTGCCACCTGGGCTACCGTCAGCTGACGGATCAAGCCATCGAGCACAGCTATAGTCTGTTTGAGCAAGCTCGGCAGGCAACTGCCGGGGATCCCCAGACGCACCGTCATGTGGCGGCGGCCAGGATGGTACTGCAATTTGCCATGCTCGAAAACTTGCCCGCCGATGACCCGCGGCTGAAAGACGAAGCGGCGGGACTATTACGCCTGGCCAAAGAACTTGAAATGCGCAGCATCCAGGACGTCTCTATGGACAGATATTGGGACGAGATAAGCAATAAACTGGGTGTGACGATTTCTGAATAGGCTCTTTCATCGCCTGAGCGCACTCTGGCTCGCACCCGGGTCCCAGCGTGGAGGTTGTTGAGTTGACGAATGGGCAGTGTGCTTCACCGAGGATGATATTTGCAAGCTGCCTGAAGTGGGTGAACCGAAGAAAGTCTGCCAGTTGGCCAAGCCACCACGATAGCCAGGGCTTTACATAAACTCCCATATGTGTTACACTTTACCCATCGTCATACCACCCCGTACTGGGATCTCCGCCCTTCCGACGGCTATCTCGGTACCGGGCAACACTAATGTGTGGCGGCGGCAGCGTGCCGTACCCACCGGCAGGCGCTGTAAGGAAAAGAGGTGGGCACATTGACCGTAACGATCGAGGCGAAGCAAGAGGTCATTGACAAGTTCAAGCGACACGAGTCAGATACCGGTTCACCGGAAGTACAAATTGCCCTCTTGACGGCAAGAATCCAGCACCTGACTGAGCACCTGCAGGAACATCGCAAAGACCACCACTCGCGGCGCGGATTGCTGAAGATGGTGGGGAAGCGCCGCAGATTGCTCAAATATCTGCAGAATACCGACGTTGACCGCTATCGCAAGGTGCTGTCTGAGCTGGGGTTGCGTCGGTAGGGCAGTTGTCGGGAACCTGCTGAACTGATTTGCTTTGTGAAGCGTCTCTTATGCAGACGCTTTCATATAAGACGCACAGACATACAACAAACAAAACACGTCAGAGTCGGAGTTGCCAAGCGCGTGTGGGGGACACAGTGAAAACCGAGCGTTACGGAATGTTCTGTTTTCCCTGTCTCCTCGACGTCGCCTTGGTTCTCCTGCGGCTCTGGCCAAGGAGGACACAAGATGTTACACCAAGTAAGTTGTGACTGGGCGGGGCGACCGCTCAGCCTCGAGACCGGGCGTATGGCCCGGCAAGCAGAATCTGCCGTACTGGCCAGCTATGGCGACACCGTCGTACTGGTCGCACTAACGGTTACCCCCGAACCTCAGGACCTACCCTTTCTACCCTTGCGCGTAGATTTCGAAGAGAAGATGTACGCTGTCGGGGAGATTCCCGGAGGATTCTTCAAGCGAGAGGGACGGCCCGGTGATGCGGCAATTCTCACCTGCCGACGCACAGACCGGCCGATTCGCACGCTGCTGCCTGACGGGCTGCGCAATGACGTGCAGGCCATCGCTACACCACTGTCGGCGGATAATCAGAACTCAATAGACGTCGTTACTATGATTGGCGCCTCAGCGGCACTGCACCTGTCCAGCCTGCCGTTTGCCGGCCCCTTTGGGGTGGCTCAGGTGGGCATTGACGACGGCCAGTTCACCATTAACCCCTCGTTCGAGCAGCTAGATGCCGGCGACCTCACTCTGCTTATGTCGGCGACAGCCGACGGCATCGTGATGGCAGAGGTCGAAGCTAAGCAGATTCCCGATGAGATGCTTAGCGAGGCCTTCGCAATGGCTGAAGAGGCCTGTCAGCCGGTCGTAGAGCTTATCGAGGAGCTTCGCGCTAAGGCCGGCAAGCCTAAGATTGATTATCCCCTGTGGGAGCCCCGGCCAGAAATTGTTGACTTTGTCGAAGGCGAGTATGCTGATGACCTGGGCAATACGTTCCAAATAGTTGACAAGCTGGAGCGTCAGCAGCAGATATCCGCCCTGAAGGACGAAATCAACCAGCGGCTGGCTGAGAACCACGAGGACCCCAAGAAGGACATAGACGCAGCAGTCAATCAGATCACCAAACGCCTGCTTAAGGATACCGTACTGAACGAAAAACGGCGCCTGGACGGGCGAGGATTCTCTGAAGTGCGGCCACTCAGCAGCGAGGTAGGCCTCGCGCCGCGCGCTCACGGCTCGGGGCTGTTCACCCGTGGTGAGACACAGGTGCTGACGGTAACGACACTGGGCGCAGTCCGCGACCAGCAGTTGGTGCGTAGCCTGGAGGAAGAAGAATACCACCGATTTATGCACCATTACAACTTCCCGCCGTTCTCAGTAGGGGAAGTGCGGCCGCTGCGGGGTCCGGCCCGACGCGAGATCGGCCACGGGGCTCTGGCCCAGAAGGCACTGGAGTGCATGATACCGCCCGAGGACGAATGTCCCTATACCGTCCGCCTCGTTTCTGAGGTGCTGGAAAGCAACGGCTCTTCGTCAATGGCTGCGGTGTGCGGCTCGACTCTCGCACTTATGGACGCTGGCATCAGATAAAGGCGCCGGTGGCGGGCATCGCCGTGGGACTGGTCTACGAAGACGAAGACAACTATGCCTTGCTCACCGATATCCAGGGGCTGGAAGATCACGCCGGGGCAATGGATCTGAAGGTGGCCGGCAGCCGGGCGGGCGTAACCGCGCTGCAGTTAGATATGAAGGTGCCAGGACTTTCGGCAGCTATTCTGGCTGAGGGACTGGCCCAGGCCCGGGAGGCGCGACTGCATATTCTGGACGCTATGGCAGAGGCAATTGCTTACCCCCGCCAGGAAATGTCTCCGTATGCGCCGCGCATGTTTGCTGTCCAGATTAAACCGGATCAGATTGGCATGGTCATTGGTCCGGGAGGGAAGAATATCCGCGCAATGGAGGATAAGTACGAAGTTGATATAGACATCGAAGATGATGGCACTGTGTTTGTCTTTGGGGAGGATGCGGAGAAAGCAGAGCAGGCGCGTGACGAGATTAAGGAGATGACTCGTGAAATCGAAGTCGGTGAGGTAATCACCGGGAAAGTTGTCTCTACTACCACCTTCGGTGCCTTTGTCGAAATAGCCCCGGGCCGTGACGGATTGGTGCACATCTCGGAACTGGCCCACGAACACGTTGCCAAGACCGAGGATGTAGTCAAGGTCGGAGACGAAGTGAAAATCAAGGTCATCGGCATTGATGACGAAGGCAAGGTCCGCCTCAGCCGCAAGGCACTGCTCGATTCGCCACCCGGTGGCGCGCGCTCCGACAGTCGGCGGGGCAACGACCGCTCCGGCGGCCGGGGCCGAGGCTATAACCGGAGCAACAAGTAACTACCTTGCCCCAAGAATGGATCGGTAATGAGCCAACCGCGCCTGCCAGCATTGCTGGCAGGCGCATTTTTGCTCACTAGACCGTAGGCTAGGGCTTACTCAATGTAGACCCGCGGCACTTCAGGACTAATTAGGGTGCAGTGCGTGGGTACAACCACCGTCTGGCCCACCTCGACGTCCGCCATATCAGTAACATCCACGGCACACTGATCCATACCGATGCGCCCAATTATCGGCGCTTCCTGACCGTCAATCAGCACTACCGGCGGCCTTTGCCGGCCGGCAAGCCGACGCCACCAGGTATCCCGCCGCCGCGCCAAGCAAGCCGGCACCAGCGACAGACCCTGTGCGTACCCCAGCGGGAGAGTGGCCACCTGAGTGGGCCTGCGGCACACGAATTCCCGGCCAGAGCCGACCGTCGTACCGGCAGGTACCTCATCAATAGCAACTATGGTGCTGCGCAGTTCAAAGGTGTCCGGAGCCAGGTCAAGGTTGCGCTGGTCCGTGGGCAGATCGGGCGGATACTGGCCGTAAAGCAGCGTGCCGATGCGCACCAGATCCAGGTGACTGTCCGGCGCAGTCAGGAACAACGAGCTGGCCGCAGCATGGAAGATTATCGGTGCGCCCAGGCAGTGCCGGGCTAACTTCTTGACGACGGCGGCAAAGGCTTGCAGTTCAGAGCCAGGCTTGACGACATCAAGCAGACTGCGCACTGAGCTGGTGTCAGTGCCGTCGAAATGAGTGTACACTCCAATAATCTTAAGCTGCGGGAAGCCCGCTGCTATCTGCAAAAGCCGCACCAGATCATCACCTGCGCTGGGCCGACCCAGGTCAGCATCCACGAATATCTGCGCAGTTGCTATCTGCCCAGTCTGAGCAGCCGCCTCCCGCAGCCAGGCCAGATGATCCTCGGTGGTGATGGTGACCGTGACATCCTGCTCGACGGCTGCCCGGCACTGCTCCTCGGTGGGCGGAACAAAGGCCAACGTCGGCGCCCTTACTCCAACGGCGCGCAGCTTCACCGCCTCATCAACATAGCTGACTCCAAGCCACTGAGCACCGGCCGCAACGCAACGCTCAGCTACTGGCACCATGCCATGCCCGTAAGCGTTGCCCTTAACCACCGCCATGAGCTGGCTATTGTCCAGTCGACTCAACACTGCCCGAACGTTACTGGCAATGGCCCCCAGATTTACGCGCACGTAGGTCGCAGGCATTTCAGTCCACCTACCTGTACTTCGTCACCGAGTCAGGCCAATCCTCTTACACAACAAGGTATGACAGCACCGAGCACGAATATATGAGCGTGGCACACATCCGGTAGCGATCTATTACCGGAGAGGTGAGAAACTTGGCTCAAACAATGCGCGCCGTGTTTCTGCATAAGCTCTTATTCAATTCGGTGAGACCGACACCAATCAGGGGGCAGACTGACGATGCCTGAAATCGACTGGCAGACGCTCTGGCCGATGATCGTCTTTGCCGGCGTGCTGCTGCTTATGTTTTGGCTGATTGTTATCCGGCCCCTCCACCGGCAGCAGCGTCGGCACCAGAAGTTAGTGGCCCACATCGCCAAAGGCGATAGAATCGTTACCGCCGGAGGTATCTACGGGACTATTGTGGAGATACGCGACGAGGAGATTGATGTAGTGGTGGCCGAGGGTTGTGTGATAACTTTCGATCGGCGGGCCGTGCGCAAAACACTTGGATAGTCCCAGCGTGCCCCAACGAGGTGTAGACCTATGAATACGCTCTATCTAGCACTTGGCACCAGCGTAATTGCCCTGCTGGTGGCGATCGCTGCCCTTCTCGTTGCCTGGCGTCTGCGGCAGCGGCAGGCCGAAATTACCCCCGACACCCGCCGGCTGGCCGCCCGGATGGCGGGCAAGCCGGTGCCGGATGCTCTGGGCGAGGTGATCGCCCATCTCGAGGACATCTCCCGTCGCCTGACCACCGTCGAGCAGCAGGCACAGCAGCTCGCCGACGGCTACAGTTCGACCGTGCAAAAAGTGGGGCTGACTCGCTTTGATCGGGATGAGCAAGTGCGCGGCAATCTAAGCTTCGCTCTGGCCTTGCTGGACGGCTCGGATAGCGGTGTCATCATTACCTCGCTTTACAGCCCCGAGGGCTGCCGGACATTCCTGCGACCTATACGCGAGGGCAAGACCGGCCACGAGCTGCTGCCCGAGGAGCAGCTCGCGCTGGCCCGCGCCCAGGCGCTGGCGGATGGTGATAAATGACCCTGCCGAGCGGCTTCGCCCACCAAATTGACTTGCTGGTCGAACATCTCGTAGTCGAGCGCGGGCTGGCCGACAACACTGTGAGCGCGTATATGCGCGACCTCGAGCAATATGCCCACTTTCTCAATGGCCGGGGGCACGACGATTTCCGCCAGGCCCAGCGCGAGGACGCCAATGATTTCCTCAGCGGCCTACGCCGTGACCAACATCGCTCCTCTGGCACTGTGGCTCGCAAGCTGACCAGCTTGCGGCGTATGCACCGCTTCCTGGTCCGCGAGGGGCTTACCGAGACGGATCCAACCGCCAACATAGCTCCACCTAAATCCACTGAGCGGCTGCCCGAGGTGCTGACTGTAGAGGAGTGCCGCACGCTACTGGAAGTCCCTGATCGTAGCGCGCCCCTGGGACTGCGCAATGCCGCCATGCTCTGGCTGATGTACGCCTGCGGGCTGCGCGTCTCGGAGCTGGTCAATCTGAGCATCCACGATCTGAACTTCGAAGAAGGCATCCTGCGGGTGACGGGAAAGGGTGGCAAGCAGCGGTTGGTGCCAGTAGCACCGCGGGTACTGGAGGTGGTCAATGAGTATCTGGCCACAGCCCGACAGGAAGATGTCAAGGACAGCCGCGAGGATACGCTGTTTTTGAGCGTACGGGGCCACGCGATGAGTCGCGTGCGCTTCTGGAGCATCTTCAAAGAGGCCGCCCGCACCGCCAATCTCCCCAAAGACGTCTCCCCGCACACGCTCCGCCACTCTTTCGCCACGCACTTGCTGGCCGGCGGCGCCGACCTGAGGGTTATTCAGGAGATGCTGGGGCACAGCTCGCTGAGCACCACCGAAATCTACACGCACCTGGCCCCGGAGGACCTGCGGGAGACCTACGAGCAAACCCACCCCCGGGCGTGACCGCGGGTCCTCTAACACGATTCAAGCCAACTCACCAACCGGACCCCATTCCTGCCCTGCCCAGCCGAGCTGGCCACCACGGACACACTGTTTCACAGTTGAGCTGAGGGCAAACGCTTGCAGAGATTGTGTCCAGTACACAGACGCCTCTCGTTGGCCGTAAACCTCCTAAGAAAGATTTTCAAAAAAGCACTTGACAAGATTTGGTGTATGGTGTATACTTACAGCATACACATCATCTCATCGGAGGCTGATGATGCTCATAAGTGCCGACCCATCTGATGACCAACCTATCTACCGGCAAATAGTCGATCAGTTACGGCAGTTGATCGCTGCAGGCATACTGCAACCTGGGGATCCGCTTCCCTCAGTGCGTCAGCTTGCCGCTGATCTGGGCGTGAACCTCAACACTGTGGCCATTGCCTATCGCGAACTGGCCGGTGAGGGGTTGGTCGAGATCAAGCATGGCCGGGGCGCACGGGTGACCGCCGCCAGGGAGCACAGGTTTGACGAAGAACGGATGCGCAAATTGTTGGTGCCCATCCTGAGTAAGATGATTCTGGCCGGCAAGAGCGACGGGGAGATAGTCGGTCTGCTGCGCGAGGAACTACACAATATACGAGGTGACAAGACATGATCGGACAAGTCATGCTGACAGCGGTATGGGCGGCAGTGGCAGTGGCGTGGGCGTTCGTCCCCATCATGAAGGGCGCTGACGCCTTCTTTGGTGTGCCCGTCAGCGAGGAGTTTATGCGTGGTCCGCAGGGTCGGCGCTACCTGCGTATCTATTGGCTACTATTGACGCTGTTCATGGGTGTGACAATAGCCAGCGTGTGGCTGCTGCCTCCGACCACCATGGGGGTGATCATAATGGACGCCGGCGTGCTTGGAGTTTTCCTAGCGATCGCCGTCATATTCTGCCTGGTGCGGCGCCATCAGGTCATCTCCCCTGCCGACCCGGTCGCCGCCGTGCTGCAGCCCCGCAGCCGCTGGCAGTACATCAACTGGCCGCTGGAAGGGCTATGTCTGGCCCTCATTGCAGCCGCCTGGAGCTACTTCGTGTTCAGCTACGGGAGTTTGCCTCCCAGGCTGGTGGACGCCTCAGGCCATCTGACATCCATAGGCTGGGTGAGCATTGGCACCCAGTTACTGGCACAAGTGTATGTATTCGTCCTGTTCCTGCTACTGGTGATGGGCATGGCCCAGAGTGCAGTGCGCCTGCCGGCCAATGCCACCGACGAATACCTCGGCCTGCGCCACAGGTACATGCGGATGATGGTGGGACTATTCTACGCTATGAAAGTCACGATGATTGCCTTCTTCGGCGGGGTGGTCGCACTGTTGCTACGAGCCGTTGTCACGGGCAGTGATCACGGCATTCTCGTGGCGGTGGTCGGGCCTATGGCGGCGTACTGGATTGCAATATTCGGCGCACTCGCCTACTACGCGGTAAAGATGTATCGCGTCCGGGCACAGATGAGACAGTTGGCCGGCCCCGGCAGCCTGGAGCGCGCCGCCGACCACGGCGGCTGGGTGGCTGGCTTCATGTACTTCAATCCGCAGGACCCGTCGGTCTGGGTGGAGAAGCGCATCGGCATCGGCTACACCTTTAACCTTGCCCACTGGGAAAGTTGGCTACTTTTGGCACTGTTCATCTCGCCGGTATTCGTCATTCCGTGGCTCTGCTTCAGGTAGCATGCGGCAGCGCTGTAGTCGGCTATTGACAGCGACTCGAAGTCCGTGGCAACTTGACGAAAGGAGGGCTACGTGGTATAAAGGTAATCCCACGTTCGTTCGTCGAAATGGGAAGCGCCGATGCAAGTGGGGCCGGTCAACGCGGGCAGGAGCGCGCACGGCGCGGACCAAAGTCCGTATAACACAGACTCCATAATGGAAGGTGATTCAAAATGGCCAAGAGTAGACTGGTTGTGAGCACGGCAGCCCTGGTGGTGTTGGTGGTACTGCTGGCGGCGGTGGCGGCGAACGCGGAAGGCGTTCTCCTCCGTTACAAGTTTGTGCCCCAGCAAGAACTGGCTTATGACTTGTGGATGGTAGGTACGGGGGGTATGACTATTGCAGGTCTGCCCCTTGCGCCGGAGCAGGGCGAAATGCCGGGTAAGTTGCAGATGCAGTTGGAGGCAAATGCCAGCTTCAGGCTGCCGGTGACAGCAGTGGATGAACAGGGCAACGGGACGCTCGGTTTGGCGATGGGGCCGCTGGCAATGCAGATGCAGGCCATGGGTAGGTCGTTCCATATGGCTATGGACCTTACCAAGGGAACTGTGAAGGTGGACGGCGAAAGCATACCGATGCCCGCAGGGTCGATGCAGCAGATGCTGCCATCGTTCGAAAACCTGAGTTGGACGATATCACCTCGGGGCAAGCTCGTCGCCATTTCGGGGCTGGCGGAGCTGCTGACCCGCGGCGGCGCCCTGCCGCAGATGCCCATGCTGGCGAACATGGCCGACTTCCAGAAGCTACTGAAGGAGATTCCGGGCTGGTTTCCGGAAGACCCGGTGGCGGTAGGTGATAGTTGGGATATGCAGATGCCGCTACCCCTACCGGGGATGGGCGCCGATCCGCTCCCTGAATTCACCATCAAGTACACTCTGGAACGCCTGGGCGAAATCGGCGGTCATCGCATTGCCCGCATAGGCTTTGAGGGCGTCCTGGAAGGCGCTGAGTTGGCTCTCCCCATGCCTGCGGGTCCGGCCCAGCAACAGCGCCAAGCGGCGGAAGGTATGAGCATGGCGCTGACCGAAACCGTTGACGGCCAGATGTACTTCGACCTGGATACCGGCCAGTTCTACAGCGGGCGCGGCAATGTTGCCATAGATGTCAGCCTTGGGGTGCCGCTGCCGGCGCAAGCGGGCGAGGAAGCCAGCGGGCCGCTGGCAATGCAGATGGCGATGAAGCTGCATTTCGTGGTTTCGCCCGCCCTTTGAAGATGCTTCTGCCCACCGTCGCCTGGCGTATCAAATCGAGCAGCGCTGTACTTCGCTGACAGCTGCCGCACCGCAGGAGGTGGCCCGATGATTCTTTGGCTAATTGTCTTTATGGCTGGGGCAATTCTGATGAGTCTAGAGATTGTGGGCTCTAGAGTCTTAGCCCCCTATTTTGGCGGCTCCATTTTTGTCTGGGGAAGTCTGATTGGCGTTTTCCTAACTGCCCTAAGTTCAGGGTATTACTTGGGGGGTAAAGTAGCTGATCTGCTACCCAGAGCGTGGCTGCTTGGCGTGTTTCTCCTTCTAGGCGCTCTTCTCATATTTCTGATTCCACTAGCTTTCCCTTTCCTTTGTCAGGCAATTGCCACCCGGGACTTCGGACCCCGATTCAATCCTCTTATTGCCACAACCTGCCTCTTTTTCCTACCCTCTCTTATGATGGGCGCTGTCTCGCCTTTTGCTATCAAGCTGGCGGCCTCAAGTCTAGCTGAGTTAGGGGGTGTAGCGGGAACGTTGTATGCTATTTCGACCATAGGCAGTGTTGTCGGAACACTAGGTACGGCTTTCTATCTCATACCTGCCCTTGGTACTCGAGCAATTCTCTATCTACTAGCTATAAGCCTGTGTATCACGGCAATTCTGGCTTTTGCATTCCACCTCAAAACTCTTAAGAGGCCCTTGGCTGCGTGTTTGCTTTTTCCTCTGATCCTGGTGCTAAATAGCTCCTCCAGCATGGCTCTCGCGTCTTCGGCAGAACAGGTTACGATACTCCTGGAGCGTGATTCGGCTTATCACCATATTTGGGTCTATGACGCTAAAGGTTATCGTTTTCTTAAATGTGATAATGTCTGGCACGGCCAAATGCCTTCGGGAGATATCTACGGTGAAGGTCTTGCTTATACCAATTACTTTGATCTGGGCTTTCTTTTCAAGAAGGATATCAAGAAAGTGCTTTTTATTGGCTTAGGTTCAGGTACTGGCCCGAAGCGTTTCTTCCGTAATTACCCAGAAGTGCAGATTGAGGTGGCAGAAGTTGATCCCGTTATTGTCCAGATAGCCAAGCAGTATTTTGGAGTCAACGAATCAGAGCGACTCAAGATTCATGTTCAAGATGGCCGGATGTTTCTCTTCCGTTCACAGCAAAAATACGATTTGATTGTCCTGGATGCTTATTATCGAGATAACATACCGTTCTTTCTGGCAACTAAAGAATTCTTTCAACTGGCAAAAGAGCATCTGACTCCAGGAGGAGTTCTAGTCAATAATGTCATTGGAACCTTAGAGGGAAGCAAGAATAAGATTTTTCGTTCCATTTATCGGACCGAAAGCGTGGTCTTTGATCGGGTTTATGTGTTCCCGGTTTGGCTAGACCCTTGGTTGGCTGGCTCAGCTAACTCCGAACAATTAATGAACCTTATGCTTGTTGCGGTCAATTCGGCTGAGGATTTCTCCAAAGAACAACTTATCGGGCAGGCTCAAGGATTGCAGGGTAAAGCTGTCAAAGATCCATACTTAGTCAAACGTGCCTCAGCAATTCATCTCAAAGAGATCCCCACCTCTGATGTGCCGGTGCTTACTGATGATTACGCACCAGTGGATGCTCTTATTCATCTTTGGTAGCTCCAGCTGCAAATAGCGGTCAAAAGTCGAGGCGGGGCTGCAGAAGTGAGGCATCTGGTCCATTTGCAACCCGCCTGCGGGCGGGCGCTATCGAGGCAGCGCCGGTGCCAGGCAACAGCAGCCAATAGACCCCGAGGGTGTCCCTCTCGCACAGCGAACTCAGAACTTCCCGAAAAAACTTTCCTCAGGGCCTTGACAAACAAACTGATTTGTGGTATAAAGTAGTTTGTAAGAACGATAACGGTCTAGTATGTTGACTGCAACAGAGGAGTGAAGACTATGAACCAGGGCGTTAACAATCAAAGAACCAAGCAGGACAACGACGTGCGAGACATCCCCAAGTGGGCGCGCAGGTATGCGCATAACCGGACGCTGCCGATGCTGGTGTTCTTCGCGATATTCGTCGTGGGGTGCGCGGCCTTTGGTGGCCTGTCCTACCTCACGGCCTGGGCGTACGTGACGGGCCACCGGGCCCTGGCGGTTGCCGCCATGCTCGTTCTAAGCGGCTTCGCGGTCTGGTGGATGTGGTTCAGCTTCGTGGGCGGGCCTCGGATAATGCGCCGGATCACCGAGCGCCTATACCGTAGTGAAGGCGCCGTGTCGCCGGGGCTGTCGCCCGAGGAGAACATGTCGCGAGTGTCGCCCGCAGTCCCGTTTGTGTTCATGTTCTGCGTGATCGCTTCCGTGGGACTGGGTCTGCTGGGGGTACTGCCGATCCGGTACATGCAGCCAGTGTCCGCGCTGTACATAATTCCGTTCTTCGTCTATGTGGGGATCAGCCAGCGAGGTGCCGGCAGTCCCTTTATGATGCTGTGGCCCGCCCTCTACGCCATCCACGCTATCCTGCTTGTAGCTGGCGCGCCCATCTATTTCGGCGGCAAGTGGGAAGCGCTGAACATGTTGGTCCCCGTAATCGGCTACGGTGCATTAGCCGCCTTGGCCGCGCACATCTACAGCCGTTACGCGCTGCGGCGGCTCAGGACACTGGCGACAAGCCCCGAGACGCCAGCCCAGTCTATCGAAGGAGGACGTTCATAATGAAAGCAAACATGACTGAGCCAGAAAACACGCAGGACAACGACGTGCGAGACATCCCCAAGTGGGAGCGCCGCTACGTCTGGAACCGGCCAACCCTGCCGTCCGTAGTTCTTGGGGTCGTGCCAATTCTGATACTGTTTGGCATCCTCTTCTGCGCTGTCCCCTTGATCTCGGCTGGATACGAGGTGCTTGGCCTCGTCACAATTGCGGTTGCTGTCGGCCTAGGGGGCCTGGGAATGTGGTTCCTACGGACTTACCAGCGACGCACTGGGCGCAGCATTGAGCAGGCATGGAATGAGTGGGTCTATCGCCAAGAGGGCAGCGTGTCGGTGTCAGAAGAGACCAGGAAGCGCGAGGCGCCGTGGGTAAAATACCTCCTGCTGGGGGTGGGAGCACTCTTGCTGGCCGCAACTCTTGCGGGCTGGCGTTTGACCCCCCCGCGCTACTGGGTGCCGGTGTCAAGCGTGTTAGTAGTGTTCGTATTGGCGCAGCCCGTGCTGCGTCCGGGGCGTAGCGCAACCCCGACCAGTTGGCTTTTCCTGCTGTGGCCACTGCTGTACGCACTCCACGCCGTTCTGATCTTAGTCGGCGTGCCGCTCTACCTCACTGGCCCATACGAAGTGATGACTATGTGCGTCTCCCTGGGGGTCTGTGGCCTTATAGCCACGGCCACCTCCCATCTATACGGCCGTTACGCGCTGCGGCGTCTCAGGACACTGGCGCAGAGCTCAGACACGACCGGAGGTGGGCAGTGATGAACGGACTCGACCCTAACGTGCATCAGCCGGCCCGCCTGCGCATCCTGATGCTGCTGTCGGGTATAGATAGCGCCGACTTCAACTTCCTGCGCACCACGCTGGACCTCAGCAACGGGAACCTCTCTGCGCACACCAGGCGACTGGAAGAAGCGGGATACATCACCGTCAGCAAAACCTTCGAGGGGAGAATGCCCAGGACCACCTACTCTCTGACCAAGGTAGGCAGAGAGCAACTTGACGAATACTGGCGAATCATGGACGAAATTCGAGCGGGTGGGGCTGCCGGCTAGCCGCGTGATTCGGCGCGAGAAGATGAGAAGAGCCGGTTTTCAGTGCTCGCGTTGCAACCTTTTGCCGCCTTTTCTCGTACTGAATTGTAGATAGCCGGGAGGGCCGCTATTGTCCGAATCTGAAGATCGAATCCTGGCCGCGCGGGTTCTCGGTGGTGACAAGAATGCTTTCGGGGCCCTGGCCGCCAAACACAGAGATGCCATATACAGCTTTGCGTTGAGGATGCTAGGAGATAGGGAGCAGGCCTACGATGCCGCCCAGGAAACCTTCATTCGCGCCTATACCAGACTCGATACGTTCGACCAATCTCGCCGTTTTCGGCCATGGCTGTTTGCCATCGCCGCAAATATCTGTAGCGACCTGTTGCGCCGTCGGCGCGACCGCGACATCACTCTGGGTGCTGATTCAGCCATTCACGCACTGGCCACCGATGACATGGCCCCTCCCGAGGCGGCTGCCAAGAGGGATCTTCAGAGGACCGTCGCGGCAGCCCTCCAGCACCTGGCCCAGGCCGAGCGGACTGTGGTCATTCTCAAGCACATTCACGGCTTTACCTACGAGGAGATATCAGAGATGACTGGTATGCCAGTGGGCACAGCAAAATCTCACGCCCACCGAGCGCGGCGCAAGCTGGCCGAACTGCTGCAGCATGTGGAGAGGGATGACGCACGATGAACTGTGACCAAGTCCCGCTCAAGATTGACGCTTACCTGGACGGGGTTTTCTCCGAGCAGGAGAGCCACAGCCTGACCGAACATGTGGCGGCGTGCAGTCGCTGTTCTGCCCAGTTTGCTGCCCTGTTGCGGGCGGTTGCGGTCCTCGGGGACCTTCCCGACCTATCTGCCCCTGGTGAGCTGATACCCGATGTCCTACAGAGCCTCCCCGCATATCGGCCGGCTGCCGTCCTCACGATCTCAGCTCGCAGCGTTGCAAGGGTTGAATGGGCCCTTGGCCTGATCGGGGCTGTGGGCACCGCCGCCATCATCGTCGCCCTGGCCTGGGTCATCAGGCAAGTTCCGGCGTGGTGGGATTCGCTGGGTGCTGTCGGCAGAGTACTGGCAGGCCTCGCGGTCAAAGCCGCCGTCGAGGCCGCCGATGCAGCAACCATTGTTGCTGCCGCGTGGAGCGAGCCGCTGATGTACGGACTGCTCATTGATGTCACCCTGCTCGCTGGAATCGTCTTGCTACTGACGGCCTGGCGGAAGAGATACAGTCCAAAATCTGTCCTACTAACATTCTAGCCGCGTCACGGGCACAGGAGGTCGTTGATGATGAAGCTTACTCGCACCGCAAACAGACTGAACCGAATCGCTCTGTTCGCTGTCCTGGCCAGCATACTGCTGACCTGCTCGGTTTATGCACGGGACTATGACCAGGCCGTAATAGTTGAGGCGGACGAGGCTTTCACGCTCAAGCAGGACGAGATCATTCAGGGCGACCTGATCGTAATGGGCGGCAAGGTCCACGTCCTGGGCGAGGTTGAAGGTAACTTGGTGGTAGTAGATGGCAAGGCTACACTGGCAGACAGTGCCAGGATTGAGGGGGATGCTCTCACCGTCCGCGGCATCATACAGAAAGCGCCCGAGGCTACTGTCGTCGGCGAAGAGGGGAAAGTGTCGGCCGAAGAGATCGCTAAGCTGACGGGTGGTAGCGATGCACCGAAGGAACCCACGACTGAACCCGTCGAGCCTGCTGAGCCTGTCACGCCGGCCGCAAAGGTGGAGCGGCGCGGGGACCTGACAAATTTTGGCTCGCCGATAGACGTTCCGCCCGACGAAATCAGAATCGGTGACGTGGTGTCCATGGGGGGCCCGGTCAATATTGAGGGCGAGGTGCGCGGCGACGTGGTGTCCATGGGGGGGCCCGTAGACATCCAGGGAGACGTGCGCGGCGACGTGGTCTCCTTCGGGGGACCTGTGACCATCGGCGGCGATGTGAGGGGCGACGTCGTCACATTCGGTGGCCCCACCTCACTGCAAGCAGGCAGCCGCGTTCATGGCCGTCTGATGACCTTCGGAGGGCCCGTGGACCGGCACCATGACGCCACGGTGATCGGCGAAATCAGGTCCTTCTGGGGTCTGCCTGGGCTACGCGCCTGGTCGTGGACTTGGGGCACCATCAGCGCCCTTCTCATTACTCTGTTCGTGATCCTGCTCGCCCCGCAAGCCACGCAGGTCGTTGCCGACCGCATAGTCGAGAGGCCCTGGGAGGCAACCATCCACGGCGTTCTCACGCTCCTGCTGTTCCTGCCCGTGTGCGTATTGCTCGCCATCACCTGCGTTGGCCTTATCGGCATCCCGATACTCTTCGTGCTGCTCGTGCTTGCCGGCATCCTGGGATCCGTGGCCGTGCACCTCATCCTGGGCCGAAAAGTAACTGCGGTCCTGGGGTGGTCGGTGACCTCAATCTTTGGCCTGGCCGTCATTGGCGCGCTATTGCTACGTGCTATAGACCTGCTGGAAATCGCGTCCTTCCTGGCCATCATCCCGGCGTTGGTAGGCTTATGCGTCCTTGTCCTCGGGGTGGGCGGGGCGGTCATGACCAGGCTGGGAACACGGCCAGCCGGCACCTCGATCCGATCTACAGCAGGGAGGGTATCCGCAGCCTAGTGCAGTGGCTGCTGCCGGGGAGGCACTTCTTTGATTATTACGCCTCTGGGCAACATCTTTGGTGTAATAGGCTGCTGCAGCCGGGGAGGTGCCTGCAGAGAGGGTGGAGCGGTCAGGTCCAGCGAGCGCTTGACCTCGGGGAGATTCTGAGGGGCGAGAACACGATAGGTGAAGTCGCACGTCTGATTGCGCTTATCGGTGAGCTGGCCCCGAAACTGGTAAATTGGCATCAGGACCTGTTGCCCCTGCTTATTGGTAAAACCTTGCAGAGCATAACGGCAGGCCTTAGCGCTAACCTGGCGGAGTTGGAGCTTGGGATCAGGCAGCGATTGGTTGGCGGCAGCCAACTGGTTTTTGAGCAGTTCGGCAGCCTGGGCGGGCGGGACTACATCCAAGCGCTGCCCGGTGGGCACCGCCGGCATCCAATTGGACATAAAACCGACCACCTGGCCCGCGTCGCCAATAAAGACCGACACTTGTGAGCCAGCACCAATGACTGGCGTGCTGCCAATATACTTGCCAAAGACAACCTCGCGCAGCACCACACGCGGATTGCCCGGAGGCTGCCCGCGGTCTTCCAGGCGAACAAACGCTCGCAATATCTCGTTGGTACGCTCGTACCTGAGCCGTTCGTATCTGGTTCCCTCCACGAGATTGTTATTGCCAAGGAACTCCAGAGCGAGTTGCCGACACTGCTCGGCAGTGGGGATGACCGGCGAGTACCCTGTCTGGCCCGTCATTACGCGGTGATCCAGAAGACTTTCGAACTGGCGTTCGGTATCAAGGGTGTAATCCCATGTCCCATCGGAAACCGCGAAGCCATCCTCGACTTGCTGTATTTGGTTCGGGCCTATCCCTTGCAGGCCCAACAAACGGACGCGGTCTGCGACATCCTGGCCGGTGGTCAACTGTGGCACCAGCCGGTAGATGGTCTGCTGCGCGCGCGCCGGCGGCAGTGCGTACGAGGTGGTAACCTGGAATGCTGGCTGGAGCGCTGGTAATCTCCCCCACTGGGCAGTGGCAGGCGGCAAGATAATGCCTGTGAGCAAGAGCGGCAGAACTGCCAAAAACAGCGGCCGAGTTTTCATCTTTATGGCTCCTTTCGGACTTGCCTCTTACCAGGGTGGGCTGCCAATCCGGTAGAATACAACATGGAAGCCCGACGGCGTCCCGACATAGTCGGGAAACGGATTCCAAAAGGTCTCTTCAATGTAGTTTATGCCTTCGGCGTCAGCGGCAAGTATGCCAGCCTCGAAGCCTTCGTCCATCTGTTCATAGACCGTTTCACGCTGCGCCATGAACCAGGCATGTGAGAAGGTGTAGCCGTTGTGGAGCTTGTCTACGAAGCGTCGGGCCCGTTGGCGAGTATCGCGGTAGTAGCAGGAGGAGGCCTCGTACCACTCGCCTTCCCAGCCCAGCGAGCGCATGCCCATGATAGAATGAAGCCCCTGGAAGGCTGGAAACCAGCGCGAGAGGGCATAAGGACTATCCCACCAGTTGACGCGACTGGCGTCCTCGACGCCGTCGTAGAGAGTGCTGCAAGCCGACCAGACACACCAGCGCAGCGTGGGTTCAGCGGCGGCATTTTTGCCAAAGCGATACTTGTCGGGCTCCATCTGAAGCACTCCAGCGTCATCGTAGCCGTGGCCGCTGTACCACGGGCCGTTGTGGTCACCATGTCCTGCGTAGTAGGCGATATCGGCCCAGTTGACACGGGCATCGGCTTGGTAGCCCCAATCCTCACAGTCTACATCGGCGTTCTCAGCGCAGTACGAGCAGTTGTGATGGTTTTCGACCATCTTCCAGTAGAATTTGCGCCCCTCATTGATTTCGAAATGTAGGTTCCCGCCTCCCCCAATGGCATCGTAATCATTGATAGCGAAGTATTCAAAGCGGTAGGGCCGTTGGGGGCGCGTCCGCCAGATGTAGGTCTCGGTCAACTCGTTGTTGCCCTGGTTTTCCTCCTCGATAGGGTCTCGGGCAGTGACGCGGACAGTATGCTCGCCGCCGCCGACATTGAGGGGGAAGCTGTTGACCTGGGTGCGGTTGGCGGGTATGTGGAAATGCCAGGAATAGCGGCTTTCGCCGTCAACGTAGACGTCTACCCAGGTCGAGATGCGATCATCGTTGACGGTGTTAACGAAGCCAACGCGGAAGCAGAGCTCCAGGTCTTCGCCACCGACGGGGTAGAGCACCGGCTCGGTGAGAGATTCGGCGGGGTCCACGAGCCAGATGTCGTCGGTGTAAAAGTCCCATGCCTCGGCACCGATAAGGGGATGAGCTTGAGCCTCGTTATTGCTCTCATTTCGCTCGGCTACCTCATCGTAGCAGTCGACCTCGGCGAATGTGTCCTCGGTCGCGGTGGTGAACTCGTGTTCGAAAACCACGTCCCCTCCTACACCGTGACGGAGGCTCGGCACATACTGGACTATCCCGGGATGTGTCTCGTAGGGGCGCCAGCGGACGTGGAACGGGCCGGACCGCTCGATGCCAGCATTGTGCAGAATCACCTGCACCCGGATCTGTTCCGGGGGTACATAGGTGCCGGGAGAAAATCGGATCCCGTCGATCACGATATCGGGTGCCTTGAGCCGGTCAAGGTCAATCTCTGCCTCGCCGCGGGGCCGGACCATGGGGCGCAGATCAAGTGGGGGTATCGCAACTCCTCCCAGAACTGGGCCGGTGGGGAGTCGCTGGAATCTCCCGTTCTCTGCTTCCAGCAACGGCAAACAAAACGCAAAGAGCACCGCACTAACAATGGCGGTGCCTACTAGCCTGGCCACATAACTCCTCATAATCCTCTCTCCCTTCTACCACTTAGTTTGGACCAGACGCCAAACTTGCCATCCTCATTCTTTATCGCACGTTGCTGCTATGACCACGTGTATATTGTATATTCGCTCTCGGCCTTGCCAATTCCTGCCAAGTTCTGGTATTCCTTCCCGGCAGAGTATTGCTCCGCAGTCCGGCGGCGCCCGCTACGAACCTTGCGGATAGAGGCTTGACTACTGGTCGGCGTCAATCCCCAATAGTCGGATCGCATGATCCAGGTAGCTTTCGCACTCGTCGAACTTTTGCGCTGCGCGGGCAGCTCGCGCCGCCTTGAGCAGCTCGCCGATCGGCGCAGCGTCCTGCGGATCACTGGTTACTGCCGCCAGATAGGGGTCCTGGAGCAGAGCAAACTTGGTCTTGATGCGATTCTTCTGGGGAACTTTGGCGTAGGCCGGGTCGCCTTCCTGGCTAGGGGGAAGAGCTATGGTTTCCACACTAACCTCAGGAGCCGCTGGCTCAGGTTCCTCGGTGGGAGGCGGAGCCGGTGGGCCGACTTCCTCACGACCAGTGATTGGCTCAGCGGGGACAGAGGGAGCTTCGATGGCAGGAGCTTCGCCGCCCATGAACGGTCGCAGGTTCTTCAACAGACTGCGAGCTATCTCCTCGCGCCTGCTTAGATAGTCTTCTTCAGAGAGGGCACGAGTTACATTGAACGCATCAATAGTAAGCAGCAGTGCCGCGCTGCGTGACATATTGCTGCTGGCTTCTGCCGCGCCGGGCTGCGCTTCTGTGGTGGCTGCGGGCGGAGGCGGAAGCGGGTAGACTTCAACCTCGGGCAGTACAGCTCCAGGGGGCATCTTGGATTTCGGCGTGGTCAGTGGCAGGCGGGTCTTGATATTCTTTGCCCAGATCTGAGCCAGTGCCTTCGCTGAGATCCCGTTGGCCTCAGCTTCCTCAGGATAGACCGAGATGATGCGGACGGGGCCAGAATAGACCGACCACTTCCCGTCCTTCATAGCAACTCTGACCTGGGGATTCTGGGTATCCTGCATCGAAATCACTTCGGCAATGGCCTGGTCAATGGCGGCTGAGCGCTGGTAGATATTCTCGTAGGGGCCTGGCGTGCGAATGCGGGCGACGATACCGTTAGCGATGTAGATGCCATCGCTCTCCTGCGCGAAAACCGGCCCCATCAGGCCAAAGATAAGTCCAATTGTCACTGTGACGAGCAGAGTTGTCCGTACATTAAACATTGTTATCCTCCTTGCGCTATTGGTTGACTGATGTTCACTCATTCTCGTTGGGCAGTGGCGCAAGTTCCCCGGCCCGGACCAACTGCGCCGTCCGCTGCAACCGACCGACGACATCATCCTGGTCAAGCAGTTCCATTAGATGAAACAAACTAGGGCCGATAGTTGTTCCAGTAACTGCGGCCCGGCACGGATGTATTACCTTCGCCGCCGAGACCTCCAGCTCCTCCGCCAGTCCCCGAACCGTGCCTTCAATAGTTGGATGGTCCCATGCCTGCAAAAGTTGCAGTCGCTCGACCAGTACCTCCAGCTTCTCCGGAGTATCTTCGCGATTCAGCCACTTCTGCCGCGCTCGATTCTCGTATTCATAATCACCAGTGAAGAAGTAGCGCCCCCAGGTAACGAAGGTGGTCAGCAGCGGCGTGCGCTCCTTCATCAGGTCCACCACCTGGACCAGCCACTGCCAGCGCTGGGCGGAGGGCTGCGGCTCCATCAGTCCCTCTTCGACCAGCAGGGGCAGCAGGCGCTCGGCAAGCTGCTCAGCATCCATTCGCTTCATATACTCGCCATTCATCCACTCGGCCTTCTGCACATCAAAGACCGAGGGCGACTTATCGCAGGCCGCCAGGCTGAATTGCTCGACAATCCGCTCCCGAGCCATTACTTCTTGCTCATCTCCCGGCGACCAGCCCAGCAGTGCCAGGAAGTTGAACATAGCCTCCGGCAGAAAGCCCTGCTCCTGGTAGTCGGTCACGGCCACCGCTCCGTGGCGCTTGCTCAATTTGCTGCGGTCCTCCCCGAGGACGAGAGGTAGATGAGCGTACTGAGGTGTCTGGAGTCCCAACGCCTCCTGAAGCTGGATATGTATCTGGGTGTTGGGCAGATGCTCAACGGCCCGGATAACGTGCGTGATCTGCATCAGGTGATCGTCAACCACACAGGCGAAATGATAGGTGGGGAAGCTGGAGGTCTTGATGATGACCGGATCGCCGATGAGCGAATTGTCGTAGCAGACCTCGCCCTGAATGATATCCTGAATCACCGTCGTGCCCGTCTCTTTGACCCGAAAGCGGATACAGCTTTCGCGCCCCTCTGCCCGGAGGTCTTCCCGCTCATCCTCGGACAATTGGGCGCAGCGCCCGTCGTATTTGGGCGGAATGCCGCGGGCGCGCATGACCTCGCGACGCTCTTCCAGCTCCTCCGGCCTACAGAAGCACTCATAGGCCCGTCCAGCCTCCAGCAACTGCTGCAGATACTCCTGATAGATATCAAGCCGCTCAGATTGCACGTACGGGCCGTATTCGCCGCCCACATCCGGCCCCTCGTCCCAATCCAGGCCAATCCACTTCAAGCCCTGATAGATGACCTCCAGAGCATCAGAGGTCGAGCGCAGCTCATCGGTGTCCTCAATGCGCAGGATCATAGCCCCGCCCTGCCTGCGGGCAAACAACCAGTTAAACAGCGCCGTATGCAGGTTACCGATGTGCATGTAACCCGTCGGCGCCGGCGCAAATCTTACGCGAACTTGACCAGACATGTTTCCACCATTCTTGATAGAGCAACGCGGCCTTGGGCCCTAATTGATGAGTATTGTCTCTAAGTCATGCACCTGGGCCTTCTCGACAGTAGCCCACACGAATTCGCCGGGCACGGGCTTCGGACCTTCGCCCGTAGCGCGCAGCATGACTTCTCCGTCCACTTCAGGAGCGTCGCGATACGAACGACCGGCCCACACCCCCTCTTCAAGCTCATGCTCGACCAGCACGTGCATCCTCTGACCGACAAATTGTTGGTTTTTCTCCAGCGAAATCTCTTCCTGAACTGAGATCAGCTCCGCCTGGCGCTGGCGAGCTACCTCCGGCGGAACCTGGTCTTCCATCTCGGCGGCAGGCGTACCCGCCTCCGGCCAGTAGGGAAAGACGCCCAGCCGGTCCAAGCGGGCCTCGCGCACAAAGTCCAGCAGCATCTGGAAATCTTCTTCGGCCTCGCCGGGCAGACCGGCAATCAGGGTGGTGCGAATGGCCGCATCAGGGATCATCCGCCGAATCCGGGCAAGTTCATTGAGGTAGATTTCGCCATCTCCCGCTCGACCCATGCGCTGAAGAATATCCTCCGAAACATGCTGGAAAGGAATGTCAAAGTACGGCACAATCACGTTAGACTGCGCTATCGCCTCGATGAGTTGTTGACTTACCCGGCTCGGATACATATACATTATCCGAATCCAGCCGTCGTAGTCACGAGTCGGGAGGCTGTCCAGCAGCGCCGCTAGTGAGCTGGGCGGTTCCATCTCAGCACCGTATCGCGTTGTATCGTGGGCGATCAGTACTATCTCCCGCGCTCCATCGCTAGCCAGGTCAGAAAATTCATCGCAAATATCATCAACTGGTCGGCTGCGATGGCGGCCGCGCAGCGACGGAATAGTACAATAAGCACAGTGGTTATCACAGCCTTCGGCTATCTTCACATACGCCAGCCAGGAGGGCGCTGACCGCCAGCGGGGCGTGTGGGCATCGTAGCTATATTCCAGCGGTGCTTTCATCACCTCCCGCCGGCCACTGAGCGCCACCTGCACGGCTTTCACTACCTCACCTACTGCACCCGGCGTCAGAAAGACATCCACTTCGGGCAGCTCTTCGAGCAGATCGTCCTGATAACGCTGCGACAGGCAACCGGCACAGATCAGCGCTTGCAGCTTGCCATTCTTTTTCAATTCGGAGACGTCCAGGACTGCCTCAATAGCCTCATTCACCGCCGGCTCGATGAACGCACACGTGTTTACGATAACAACTTGGGCATCCTCGTTATCCTCGACAATCGGGTGGCCGGCCTGGTCCAGCAGCCCTAGCATCACCTCGGAGTCAACCAGATTCTTCGAGCAACCCAGCGATACGAGGGCGACGGAGGGTTTCATGAGGACTGGGGCTGATCGTTACGGAATATCAGGCAGTAGTGGTGGTGGTAGTTGGGGACGAAGACTTTCGGGTAGCCCCAGATGCCAAGCTGCTTGGAGTCCTGGCACCAGATACGCTCGCCCTGGAAGCTGAACGAGGCACTGATGCGCCGGGCCAGGTCCCAAGCCAGCGGCATCACATATCCGTTGGGAACACGAATGTTTTGTGCCACAACGACGATATACTTCTCCGGCTTCAGCAACTTCTGACACTGATCGAATACATCGCCGACAGCCTCAATAAACTCGTCGTAATCTTCGATATTGCCTAAATCCGGCCCGCTGTCCGAATAGTGTGTATCTAATCCCGTCTCGGCGCGCTGCTTGTGCGTCGAGTGCACCCCACCCCGGCTGTGCCGCAGCATATTCCAGTACGGCGGCGAGGTGATGATAAAGTCAAATTGCGGTAACCAACCGTCAGAGCACGCAATGCAATCCTGCCACAAATCCGGCTTCATCAGTTGCGTAGCGTCGCCTTCGATGACCTGAGCCTTTCCATCCGCCTCAAGCTCGGCCAGGCGCTGGCCGGTCACCTCAGCATATCGGGAGGCCAACTCCAGGCCTACTGCCCGCCGGCGCTGCTCCAGGCAAGCTACCAGCGTCGCGCCACTTCCGCAGAACGGATCAAACACCCACTGGCCCGCCTTAGTGAAAAAAGTGACGAACTGGGCAATCATCTCCTCGGGAAAGCGCGCCGGGTGCAGCTCGGTCTCGCGGTTGCGGTGATAGCGGGGCGAGTCACAGACAAACCATGACTTTGTCCGCTTGATCCACTCTTTGCCGGTCAGATCGTTGAGTGTATTATTGGGAACTGGGTCGCTCTTGCTAGATTCGGGGCAAGTGCGATCAGCAGCTTTGAGCTGACTACACAAGGTCAATAACTCCCTATGGTGAGAGTCAGTTTACTTAGACCTACGCTTGGCTGTCAGATGTAGCCTACCAATTGCCGGACTGCTCGTCTTCAGCAGATTGGTGCTCTCGCAACACCGCTATTGTCCCGATAACCTCGCGCGGCTTAGAGCCCTGATGCGGCCCACAAATCCCGGCTCGTTCCAGCATATCAATGAGGCGGCCGGCGCGCGCATATCCAATCTTGAAGCGCCGTTGCAGCATTGAGACTGAGGCCTGGTCTTCATTTATGACATACTCAGCGGCGGCTTCCAGCAGCTCGTCACTGGCCTCCAGCTCGGCCGCATAGTCATCTTCATCAGACACAACACTTGGCTCAATCTCAAACTCCGGCTCGCCCTGCCGGCACAGATGTTCAACCACCTTGGCGATATCCTCGCGCCGCACAAACGCGCCCTGAATACGCCGGGGCTTGGGGGCATCTAGCGGTGCAAAGAGCATGTCACCCGAGCCGATCAGCCGCTCAGCTCCCTGGGTATCCAGGATAACCCGGGAGTCAACGTTTGAAGCCACCGCCAGGGCGATCCGGGAGGGCATATTGGCCTTGATATTGCCGGTGATGATATTGGCTGCTGGCCGTTGGGTGGCAATGACCAAATGAATGCCCGTCGCCCGCGCCAACTGGGCTATGCGGCAGATGGAATACTCAAATTCGGCCCGTGCCTGCATCATCAAGTCAGCCAGCTCGTCAATTATGATTGCCACGCGGGGCAGCGGCTGGAATTCGTCCGCGGCGTGCTCTTTGGGCATTTGAGCCAATTGGTTATATTCAGGCAGATTGCTGACGCCTTTCAGAGCAAATTTATCGTAGCGCTTCTCCATCTCCATTATCGCCTTGTGCAGCACGTCCGCCGCTTCCCTGACGCTGTAGACCACCGGCGACATCAAATGCGGAATGCCGTCGTATATGGTCAATTCCACTCGCTTCGGGTCAATGAGGATCAGCTTCAATTCCCGGGGCGCGTGAGTCATTATCAGACTCAGGATTACCGTATGCAGGCAGATACTCTTGCCCGCTCCCGTCGCGCCCGCAACCAGCAGATGGGGCATAGGCATAAGATCGGTCACCACCGGCCCGCCGGCGATGTCGCGTCCCAGCGCTATCGGCAGTGTGCCTCTGTGATTCTTGAACAGATCCAACTCCATCAGCCCCCGCAGGCTGACTATCGAGCGGTGCTCGTTGGGCACCTCAATGCCGATGGCTGACTTGCCGGGAATAGGCGCCTCCACGCGCACGTCCACCGCCGCCAGGCTCATAGCCAGATCGTCGGCCAGGCGCGCAATCTTACTCACCCGAATGCCCTTCTCTGGTTCGACTTCGTAGCGGGTCAGCACCGGCCCGCACTCGTAGTCAGCAACTGTGGCACTGATGCCGAAGCTCTCCAGGGTGTCCTCCAGCTTGATGATGCGTTCGGCAATCTCGGCGCGCATCTCACCGGTCTGCAGGTCCATACCTTCTTTGCTCAGAAGCGTCAGAGGCGGGGGCGTGAAGCCAGTCGGCTCGCTTACTAACTGCAACTGAGGTCTTCCTGAATGCTGCTGGCTGGCGGGGGAGGCACCAGTTTTCGTTCCGGCCGCCGGCTCTGGATTTGACCCTTCCGATGGCCGCCTACCGCTAGATTCTCCTCCTTCACTAGCCGCGTCAGAGGGCACCTCATCATCTTCGAGTTGCACCCGGGGGCCGCGCAAGCTGCGCCGCGCTGAACCGTTGCGCCGCACGGCCTTTTCGGCACGAGCCCGCAGGCCCGCCTCGCGGCCAGGCAAGTTGCGGCTGACACTGCGGCGCGCGCGGACGCCGCCCTCGGCTAGCATAGAAACCGAGCGGCCCGCCAGACCCTGTACTGAGACCCTCGTTACCAGCAATATAGCAACCACCCCGAGGGCAAGAAGCACAATATAGCTGCCCCACGAACCCACTACCTTGAGTAGAAGCCAGCCCAGGGCAGCACCAACGTAGCCGCCACCGGCCAGAACAGCCTCCCGCGCAAAGAAGTCTTCCAGGGGGATCGACAACTGGAACAGGACCATCACTATCAGGAATAGCAGCCCCAGCCCCATGGCCGTATGTATATCGCCCAGATCCTGGCGCTCCAGCATATGCAGCACACCAAGCGCCAGCAGAATGACCGGAGTAAGATAAGCACCGACCCCAAATGCCAGCAGCAAGCCCTGGGAGACAATGCGGGGAAGGAAACCGGTGCCCTGTTGGCCGTAGACGAGGCTGACCAGCACCACAGCACCGAGGGTGGCGAGGCCAATACCGATTATATCACGCCTCAATCGGTTGTCGCGCTGATCTCTTAACATCCGTTTCACCCTCCGAGTTCTCCGAAGTAATCTGCGTCATTAGGCGGGTGAACATCCGCAACATTCTTGCTACTGTCATTATTATACCATAAATATCGCCCACACGGAAGGTAGCCGCCTGACCAGGCCCAGTCCGCGACTCACTGGGTGCAACGAGCACCATTCCAACGGCCAGCCGGGTAGTGACATCGCCTGCTCCTTCTGCTATAATCTTGGTGCTGGATGGCAGAAGCTCTCCTCAAGTAGCTTACGTTGACCACCAGGTGACCAGCAGTGGAACTAGGCCTCTTGCTGACAATCGGTAAGTATCTGTTTGTCGCGCTGCTATACGTGTTTATCGCAGTTGTCTTTCGTCTGCTTATTCTCCATATCGCCACGGCCCAACAACCGGTGGCCCAGCACGATGGCCAACCTGCCCAGCGGCCAGTGTTCGAGCGTGATTCCCGACAGTCGCCGCCGGAGCCGACCCGGCCCGAACTGGAGGCGAAGG
This sequence comes from bacterium, assembly GCA_030602615.1. Taxonomy (GTDB): domain Bacteria; phylum Armatimonadota; class Zipacnadia; order Zipacnadales; family Zipacnadaceae; genus JALGTD01. The sequence goes on along the minus strand of JAUVZM010000002.1, from coordinate 56,683 downwards.
AGGCAGGCGCCGAGCCACCTCGCCTTGCCCGCCTGCTTGTGGTCGAGACCTCGGCTACGAATCTCTCGATAGGCACCAGCTTTCCGCTGAGCAAGTCAATCAGCATCGGCCGCAAGTGGCATAACGACCTCAGCTTGCAGGACCGCTATGTATCGGCTACCCACGCGTTGATCGTCCAACAAGACAACAGCTTTATCCTGCGGGATTACCATTCTACGAACGGAACCGTCCACAACGGCGTCAGAATCCAGGACGATGTCGCCCTGAGCGACGGTGACGAAATTACCATCGGTGCCACCACCTTCCGCTATCAGCATTAGGTACAGCCGTCACCGGCGAGCAGTTGGCGACGAAAAGGAGTCAATCCCCAATAAGTCAGACCAGGCGCATAGAAATAATATTGCTGATAGCCTGCGCCGTGGTAGGGGCGGCCGGGCTGATGCTAGTTACGGCAGCCACTGGCAAGCCGCTGGGCTGGGCTATGCGTGGGCTGACACCAGCCGGGGTTTTGCTAGTAGCAGTTGTGCTTATGGATCTGGTCACGGCCCGTCGCGATCGCCTGTTGCTGCCTCTGTGTGGCCTGCTATGCGTCTTGAGCATAGTCTTCCTGACCCGCACCGACGCCTACCTGGCCACTCGCCAGCTCATTGCCATCATCATCGGAATCTTTCTGATGGTCGCGCTCTACTACTTGATCGAGGATATTCGCTCCCTGGCCCGATTCAAGTACCTGGCTGGCCTATCCGCAATCGCTCTGCTAGCGGCTACAATGCTGTGGGGCAAGGAGATCAATGGCGCGCGCCTGTGGCTGTCCATTCCGCATCTGGTTACCTTCCAGTCAGGCGAGGTCGCCAAGATTCTAATGGCGATATTTCTGGCCGGCTATGTGGCTGACTACCGCCAGATGCTGGGTCGCAGGGGCAGAGGCCGCATCAGTATCCAGACTCCCTCGCTGCGGTCGCTGGCACCGTTGCTGCTCATCGTGATCTCTTGTCTGGCAATCTTTGTGGGACAACGCGACCTGGGAACCGCCATCCTTTTCTTTGGTCTGTTTGTCACTATGTTCTACCTGGCAACCGGCCAGCCCGCGTATGGAATAGCGGCGGTAGCGCTCTTCGCGGTGGGCCTGACTCTTGCATATCAGCTATTCCCTCAGGTAGGAGTTAGAATCAGCAGTTGGCTCAACCCCTGGGCAGATCCTACCGGGATAGGTTACCAACCCCTGCAGGCGATGTTCTGCCTGGGTGAAGGAGGGATTTTCGGGGCAGGCCTGGGACACCTATCAGTAACCAACCTGCCGGCCGCCCCCACCGACCTGATCCTGGTCGTAATAGGACAGGATCTGGGCCTCGTCGGGTCCGGGGGGATAGTAATAATCTATGCCCTGATTTCCGTGCGTAGCTACAGCCTCGCCTGGCAGGCTACCGACCGCTTCGCCAGTCTGCTGGCTGCGGCGCTGGCCACCGTTTTCTCGCTGCAGACGTTGATCATTATGGGCGGACTGTTGCGCCTGATTCCCCTGACAGGAATAACTACCCCTTTTCTCAGCTACGGGGGCACATCCATTGTGATCAATTTCCTGGCTGTTGGCCTGCTGCTGGCCGTCTCGCGCGACTGTGTGCCGCAACCCGAAGAAAGCGCGCTGACATGAACGAGCTATCCCAAAATATCAGGCGCATTGCGCTGGGCGCCGTCTGGAGCTTCCTACTGATGGCTCTGGTCTTTGGGTACTGGCAGGTGGTGCGAGCGCCAGCCCTGCGGGCCCATCCCTACAATCAGCAAGCCCAACAACGGGCCAAAAGCATCAAGCCCGGTTTCATCTACACTGGCGACGGCGAGCTGGTCATGGGGGTGGAAAAAGATGACGAGGGCTGGCAACACACCTACCCGGCCGGCCCGGTCTATTGCCATCTCACCGGCTACAATGAGAATACCGGTCTGCAAAAAGGCCTGCGGGAAGCGCTGTTGGGCATCGGCGCCTACCAGGATCGGTGGGGGGCAGTCGGCTACACAGAGCAGGGGCTGGATGTCGTGTTAACCATAGACAGCAAGGCTCAACGGCGCGCAACCAAGCTGATGGAGGGCAGGCGCGGGGCAGTGGTTGCCCTGAATCCGGGCAATGGTGCTATCCTGGCGATGGTCAGCGCACCCAGCTATGACCCCGCCCGGGTGATGGAAAGCCAGATGAACTACGAGATGTTCACCAATCATCCTGCTTCGCCCGAACTGAACCGGGCCCTGCAGGGACTGTACCCGCCCGGGACGATATTACAGATACTTGTCGCTGCAGCCGGCCTGGACACAGGAGTAGCTACCGAACAGAAAGTATTCGACTGTACAGGAACCGAGCAGATTGCCGGAATAACCGTCAACTGCAGCAAGCTCGGGGGCCACGGCAGACTAACGCTGAGTCGAGCGCTGGCCGACTCGTGCAACATAGCCTTTGCTGAGCTGGCTCAACTGATTGGACCTGAGCAGTTCCGCAATTATGCCAAAAAACTCCACCCGTTGGAGGGATCTGATCTGCCCTTGCCGACGGCACAGGGAAAGATGGCTGATCTGGTCGGCGACGATGCCGAAACTGAACTGGTAGAAGCAGCCCTTGGTCAGGAAGCAACCCTCGTAACGCCAATAGCTATGGCGCGGCTGGCGGCTACCATCGCCAGCGGCGGCCGGGTGATCCAGCCCTATCTGGTGGACAGAATCACCCGGCAGGGTGGTGAAACGGTCACTGACTACCGTGGCGGCCGGCTGGGAGCAGCTATCAATCAGGAAACTGCCCAACAGGTGGCAGGTATGATGCAGGTATCTGTCGAAGAAGGTAGTGCAAGCAATGTGGTGCTGTCTGGCTGCCGCGTGGCTGCCCAGACAGGTTGGGCGCAAAATCCTGAGGGCAAGCCTCATAGCTGGGCGCTGGGCTTCGGGCCTGTGGAGGCACCGCAAGCGGCAGTTGCGGTAATCGTCGAGAATACCGTACCGGGCCGCCCGGCAGCCGGTCCCATCGCCCGACAGATTCTCGAAGTACTGCTGAGTTGTCAGTGATCCGCAATTAGTCACACCCGGTGCACGGCTTGGCCGCGGGGGATTTGAGGTATAGCAATGGAAGGGACAATACTCGCTGACGCTGCTCGAGACGTAAAGGTAGTCGAGGTGAGATACCAATTTGCCTGATTTTCGAGCACGCCCGGACTTTAACAGATTTGAATCGGCTGTAACTCGGGAGCGGCTGCCGGATCGGGTGCCCCTTGCCGAAGTCGGCATTGATGTCGGATTGCTGACCCGTGGCAGTGTGGCAGAAGTGATCGCAGCGACCAAGTATCTGATCGAGAACGTCGCGCCCAGGGGTGGATTCGCCCTCGGGTCGGGCAACTCCATAGCACGTTACATCCCATTGCGAAACTACAAGGCCATGCTTGACACCGTTCGCAAGTGCGGCCGTATCTACTGAGAGGAGGTATCTGGTATGGACGAGTGGCATATTTGGGAACTATTCAAGCTGGATGGCAAGGTGGGGTTCGTGACCGGCGGAGCCAGGAATCTCGGTTATGACATGGCTCTGGCCCTGGCAGAGGCGGGCGCCGATGTTGCCATCACCAGCCGTACGCTGGCCAATGCTGAAGCTTCCGCCGAGAAGATCAGCTCCGCGACGGGCCGCAAAGTCATGCCGGTACAGCTCGACGTGGCTGTCGAGGCCCAAGTCGAATCCGTAGTAGACCAGATACTTGCAGAATTCGGCCAGATTGACATTCTGGTCAACAACGCGGGCAATGTCGTGAGCACGCCCGAAACCGCGCCGTTCGAGAAGCGCAGTCTCGAAGAGTGGCAGATGACCATTGACGTCAATCTCACGGGCGTGTTCCTGTGCAGCAAGCATGTAGTGGCTAAGGCAATGAAGCCAGCTCAGTCAGGTGTCATCATCAATATCGGTTCTACCGCGGGTATGATCGGCAAGGATCGGCGCGTCTACGAGGGAACCGATATGGGCGGTGTGACGCTGGACTACGAGGCGGTAAAAGCCGGCGTGATCAACATGACGCGAGACATGGCGGTCTATCTTGCTCCAGATGGCATCCGCGTCAACTGCATCAGTCCCGGCGGATTCTTCCGCAATCAGCCCGAGAAGTTCGTTGAGGCTTACAGCAAGACCTTTCCGATGGGGCGGATGGGGCAGGACGGCAAGGAGATGAAAGGACCGGCTGTCTTTCTTGCCTCAGAGGCTTCGTCATTTGTAACGGGTGTCAACATTGTCGTGGACGGCGGACTCACCGCCTGGTAGTTGAAGAAGGAGTTATAATATGAAAAATGACTGGGGAGATACCAGTGTACTGATAGTGGGGGCAGGGTCTATTGGGTCCCGGCATTTTAGCATATTACAGGAGCTGGGCGTATCTCGCTTGGCGGCTTGTGATACTGACTCTGCCAAACTCGAGGTCCTACGCGAGGCCCTGGGGACCGATGAGTTGTATCCCACGCTTAGCGAAGCTCTCCAGCATGACTTCGGCGCGGTTTTCATATGTACACCGCCTGCTCTGCATATCGGACAGGCGCATGCGGCGATTGAGGCAGGGTGCGACGTCTTCTGTGAAAAGCCGCTTTCGGACTCTCCTGAGGGAATAGACGAGCTGAGCCGCTTGGTCCAAGACCGGGGGAAGCTGTTGATGGTTGGTCTGTGCCTTCGATTCCACGAGGGCTTGCGCTTGGCTAAACAGCGACTCGATGAGGGCGCTATTGGCCGGCTGGTCGCGGTGCGTGCAATGGTTGGCGAGTATCTGCCGGAGATACGTCCCGATTTCCAGACCCTGTTCAGCACACAGACCACTGGCGCCTTTGACTTGATACACGAGGTGGACCTGGCGGTGTGGTACGCTAATGGACCACCTCGCCGGGTGACAGCAATGACTGGCAACCACAGCGACGTACCCATGAAGGCGCCCGACCTGGCTGAAATCCTGGTTGAATTCAACGGTGGTGTGATAGGCAGCATCCACCTTGACTTCTTCCAGCGGGCCCGGCGGCGCATGACGGAGCTGCTTGGCACTGAAGGTAGCATATTGGTGGAACTTGCTTCGTCGGAGCAATGCACAGTCTCAGTATATACCACCCACGACCGGGACTGGACGCACCGCACGATCCCTACCGAGCGCGACGATATGTTCCGCGCGGAAGACCGGGCATTTCTGGAGTGTGTTGCTCTCAGAACACCTGTTCCCGTCGATGCGCAAACAGCCAAACACTCGGTAGCGATAGTACATAGCGCACGCCAAGCCGCCCAGCAGGGGCACACAATGGAGCTCTAGTCCTCAATAGCACAGGAGGGTTTTCGCCAGTAGAGCTATACCACAATTGGATATCATGAAGATCAATCGCACATTTTCCCCGATTTGGAGCGCTTCCGCGTGGCCTTGCTCCGGAGTGAGCCGGCCCCGGTGCGTAGCCGGTTCCATCGCTCGAGAGGTGCTTGCCGCTGTGCTGGACAAGTAGTGGTTGAAGAGATAGTTGCTGGCATTGATCATACTGCCCAGTTGGCCTTCGAGGTGTAACCATGGAAGGGACAATACTCGCTGACCGATACCGGATGAGCAGTCGCATCGGCGGCGGAGGCTTGGCTACCGTCTACCGGGCGACGGATCTGAGGTTGGATCGGACAGTAGCAGTGAAGATCCTAAAGCCCCAGTGGGCCGAGGACCCCGAGGCGCTGGAACGTTTTCGCCGGGAAGCACGCACAGCGGCGAAATTGACCCATCCAAATATCGTTCAGGTGTTTGACACCGGAGTAGAAGGGGACGTCCACTTTCTGGTAATGGAGTATCTGCCCGAGCCTAACCTTAAGCAGATCATCGCCGAATACGCACCACTTCCGCCGCGCAAGGTGCTCCAGGTCGCAATCTCGTGCTGCCAGGCTCTGGCGGAGATCCACCATCACGGACTGGTCCACGGCGACGTAAAGCCACAGAATATTCTGTTCACCAGCCAGGGCGAGCCCAAGCTGTCCGATTTCGGAATCTCCACTGCTGTCGGTCAGACCAGCGAGGGTCCTACGGGCATGGTGATGGGCACCGCGCACTATATCTCACCGGAACAGGCTCAGGGCCGGGCGATAGGTCCCCAGTCTGACCTGTACTCACTGGGTTGCGTTATCTACGAGACCCTCACCGGCCAGCCCCCCTTCTCAGGAGAGACTGCGGCGCAGGTAGCGGCCAAGCACGTCCGTCAGCAGCCTCCCTCACCCCGGGCGCTTAATCCTACCATCTCACCGTCCCAAGAGTATCTGCTAAACAAGGCAATGGCCAAGGATCCAGCCCGGCGTTACCGCACGGCTGAGGAGATGCGCACTGATCTGGAGAAGCTGGCCAGCGGCGCGGAACTAGACCGGACCGGCGTGTTATCCGCCGAAGATGCTACCGCTCCGATGCAGCCAACCCCCGAACCCGCAGAGCCAGGCCAGGCTGCCGACACTACGCTGATTTGGCATACCGCAGCGGTGATAGGGCTGGCGCTGGTTGCCCTGGTGATGGCGGGATGGCTGATAAAACAAGCCTTCTATCCCGGTGCCCCCCCCGCCGAAGTGCAAGTGCCCTCAGTTCGAGGCTTAACCGAGGCGGAGGCCCGACAAAAGCTGACCGACGCCAAGCTGGTAGTTGGTAGGGTCCGTACCATCCGCGAACCCGACAAGCCAGTCGGCCAGGTCACCGAACAGCATCCTACCGAGGGCGAGTCGGTTCCTGTCGGCACCAAGGTCCAACTGACCATCAACCTGGGCAAAGAGACCGTCACCGTGCCCGACCTGACAGGTATGTTGGTCCAGCGGGCTGCGGGTGAGCTGGAACAGATTGGCCTGACGGTGGGCGAGACCACCGAAAGATACAGCAGTGAAATTCAGAAAGACAAGGTTATTCGTCAGTCGCATGCACCGGGCACGGTGGTGGAAAAGGGTTGGCCCATTGCCCTGGTCATAAGTAGAGGTCCGGAACCAACCGAAGAAGAACAACCCGTCGAACCGCTACAACCCTCTGACGAGGAGCAGCAACAACAGCCGCTGGAGCCTGACGTCACTATCCGCGCGGATGAGACCAGCGTCTCCGCCGATGGCACGAGTCGTGACTACATCATCAATATCACTGTATTCGGCCAGAAGCAGGGGCAGCAGGTTAGGGTTATCCAGCGCGACGCCCGGGGAGGCCCAATAGTAGTGCTTGACGAAGAAATGGAACCGGGTCAGGCTAGCACACTACGGATCACAGGCCGTGGCAATACCACGATAGAGGTCTACCATGAGGGCAAACTGATAGTCCGAAAGAATTTCAAGGTGGAAACGCCGTCGGGCAACGACACTGAATGAGCACTGTCTATAAGGTGTAGAGGTACCACACCCTGGAGGATGATGATTCAATGGTCAAAATCTCACTACCTACCGGTACACTAATGGCTTTGCTGCTGATAAGCAGCTTAACTATGCCGCTGTATGCTTCTGATGCCATTAGCGCAGGCGGGACGAATCTGGCTGCTGCTGAGATGGGCGGGCGAATAGTTGCCTTCTCGGGTCAAGCAGTAGACGAGAATGGCAAAGTGATGCCGGAGTGGCAGGTCACTAATCTTATCGACGGCAAGCATGTGCTGGGCAACTACACGCCGGCCGATTCCTACGGCTGGTCATCGCAGTATACTCCGTCTGAGGAAAGCCCTGAGTGGGTCGTTTTTGCCTTCGCCCAGGATCAGACCCGTCTGCTGCGCCGAATCGTGATTGATCCGGCCACCGACGATCCGCTCTTCATCGGTCGCTGGGTGCGCGATGTCGAACTGCAAGTCTCAACGACCACCCCCGAGGGCCCGTACAAGACAGTGGGGCGCTTTCTGGTAGTCAACAGGCCCATCGAGCAGCATTTCGATTTCCTGCCCGTCGAAGCCCGCTATGTCCGCTTGGTAATCACTTCCAATCACGGCTCCGACAAGTGCGTGGGGATGGGAGAAGTGGAGATATACGAGGCGATTGTCGGCGATAGCGCTCTGGACGACGTCATCGTTCGGCTGGAGAATCTGCTTCAGGAGCTGAAGCAACTGCGCGATTTCAAGCTCTACCAGCAAGAGCAGAAGACATTAGAAGAAGTGACCACAAGCCCTGCCTCGCCTGCCGAAGAATCGGAAGCCGGACAGGAGGAGTAGCCTCAACCGCTGACCTCAACTACGACCGGCAATACAGAGATCGGGCGGATTGGCAAGCTTGCCAATCCGCCCTGTTTTTTCGCCGGTACGTCGGCGCAGCAGTTGCCCGGCAGATGGTCTACCAGGATTGCCGGTAGATTTCGTCCACCAGCTCCATTGTCTTGACTGCATCAGCAAATGATGCCTCCGGCTCTGTCCCACTCTTCACGCAGTCAATGAAGTGCCGGTTCTCATCAAAGAAGCCGTAGTAGCGATAAAACTCGTCACTGCCGGCAATCTCCCTGGGGTCGAGCCGCTCGACAAACGCCTCGCCGTTGATATGAATCACCGACTCGTAATCCCCGTTGATGAACGCAGAGGCCCCGTCGGTGTGCAATTCAAACTGATGGATGCGGGCACCGGCCCGCCAGTTGGTCAGCAGTACCCCCACGCAGCCGCTGTCAAACTCCACCAGCGCCGTAAAGCTGTCATCAAAGTCGTGGTGTACTCTGCGGACCACGCTGGCGACATTAACGACTTCCGCACCGGCCAGCCAGCGCAGCGTATCCACAGCATGGACCGCGTCGCACCACAAAATGTCGATCGCGCCGCGATAGTAGGGCCCAGCGGAGTCCGCATGACACTTGTAGAAGGTTGACACTACCTGCTGGACGTTGTCATTGTAGCTGAGGACCTTCTCCCGGCAGTAGTTGACAACCGGAATGAAGCGCCGATTCCAGCCGACCATGCCGATGGCATCGTTTCTCTGAGCGTACTTGGCCATCCACCTCACCTGATGAGTGGTTATGCCCGGCGGTTTCTCAATGAACACATTTAGCCCCATCTCCAGGCAGTCAATGGCCAAGTCGTACAGATGATGCGGAGGCATAATGATATAGACGGCATCAGGGCGCAACTGCTCCAACATCTGGCGGTAGTCGGTGAACCGCCCTTCAATGTTGTAGCAGCCAGCGGTTTCCGCCAGCCGATCCTCCTGCAGATCGCAGGCACCCACTATCTCCACATCCTCCATCGCCGCGAGCGAGGGATAGTGAACATTGTTAGCCATAACCCCGGCACCGATCACACAAACCCGTACCTGCATAGCAATCACAAACCTTCCTTAGCATATTCATATTCCCCGCACACCAGTATTATGTGCGGTCACTCAATCAGTACATTCTCATAATTGGGCGCAAGTACCTGCCCGCCCAGACTGCGTAAGGCCACCAATTATACAAAATCGCCGCTGACTGTGCTTCGCCAGCCCGAAGCCTGACTCTCAGCGATGGTCACTGCTTTACTGTCGGCTAATTTGCATTGACATATTGCTCAATCCGACCAGACGTGGTATACTTAACTACAGGTTAGCCCGGGCCAACTGGGCTTCAATATGGGAATTGCCGGATGGGCTGGCAGTACTCCGGGCGGCCTGCCCCGCTTATTTCTGACCTACCTGGGAGGACGGTGCTGTGGTCAAAGACAAAGAAAGAATTCTGTTGATTGAGGATAATACTCAAGATCAGACGATTGTCACTGCGGCGCTAGAGTATGAAGGCTATGAGGTAGACGCAGCCGATACCGGCGAAGAGGGGCTAGCTATCCTACAAGGACGGCAGCCGAACTTGATTATCCTCGATCTCATCTTGCCAGGTATAGACGGCCTCGATGTGTGTCGGCAGGTCCGTGCTGACTATGATCTGCCCGTGATAATGCTGACTGCCAAAGACGATGAGCTGGATATGGTAGTGGGCCTGGAGGTGGGCGCTGACGACTACATCACCAAGCCCTTCAGCATCCGCGAGTTTGTGGCGCGGGTCCGGGCGCTGCTGCGCCGGGCAGTTATCAGCGAGCGCACCGCAGCACATGAACAGCACCTCAGTTTCCCGGGCCTGGAAATTGACCTGCCTGCGCACAGAGTCGAGATCAACGGACAACAGGTTCACTTAACCCCCAAGGAGTTCGATCTGCTGTACTTCCTGGCCGCCGAACCCGGCACCGTATTTAGCCGCCAGGAGATCATCCAGCGAGTTTGGGGATACGAATCGGCCGAGGGAGACTTGCGTACGGTGGACACGCACATCAAGCGGCTGCGCACCAAGCTGGAGGAAAGCTTTGAGGTGCCCTGGCGTATCGGCACCGTCTGGGGCGTGGGCTACCGCTTCCAGATCCAGTAGCCGGGGCACCGCGAGTTGCTCACCATTCCAAATATGGCGCCTGAGTCAGCAACTGGGCGCCCTGTTCGGTCACCAGAACCAATTCTTCGAGGCGAATTCCTCCCCATCCTGGCAGGTAGATGCCTGGTTCGTTGGTTACCACTTGCCCGGCTGCGAGGACCTCTTCTGATGCTTTGCCCAACTTGGGGCCTTCGTGGACCTCCAGGCCAACACCGTGACCCAGGCTATGGCCAAAGCTACCCTCATAAGGGCTGCTATCAATCACCTCACGAGCTTGAGCGTCCACCTCAGCAGCCACGGCGCCGGGAGCGATGGCGCCCATCGCTGCATGTTGCGCTCGGTGAACCGTCTTGTAAACCTCAATGAACTTCCTGGTGGGTTCACCGAACACCACCGTCCGGGTCATATCGGAGCAGTATCCCTCTACTTTCGCGCCGGCATCGATGAGCACGACATCCCCTTGAGCTAGCTTGCGGTCCGTGGGCACAGCATGGGCCCGCGCTGAGTTTTCCCCAAAGGCGACTACCGGCTCGAAGCTGACATCGTCGCCTCCTGCCTGGAGGATCGCCTCCCGCAGCCGCAGCGATAACCGCCGCTCTGTAATCTCCGCCGTCAGCCCCGCAATTACCCACGGAACTGCTTCACTGACCACCTGGGCGGCCCGGCGAATGGCAGCAATCTCCGTGTCATCTTTGATGGCACGCTGCCCTTCAACAACTCCTTCGGCAGGCACAAGATCAGCCGCATCAGCCAGCTCCGCAAGCTTCCGGTAATTCGCGTAACTGAGATGCTGGCTTTCGAAACCTGCCCGCGGCTGTTCCAACTCGGCGAGGTAGCTGGCAAGTTGCTGCAGATGGCCTTGCTCGGCGAAGACCACCTGGCAATCGGATGCTTCCTCGCCAGCTTCAATCTCATAGCGCCGGTCGGTGATGAGCACGGCCCGGCTGGCGCTGACCAGGCCAATCCCCTCACCAGTAAAGCCAGTTAAATAGCGAAGATTGGGCCGCGAGCTTACGATGAACAGATCCAGCTCATCCTGCTCAAGCCACTTGCTCAACTCGTGGCGGCGCCGGGCGTAGCTACTCACCGGATTCCCCCTCAACGATATGCCGAGCGGCCTGCAGTGCCAGGACGTAACCCCACGCGCCGAACCCGGAGATTTGCCCACGGCACGCCGCTGCGGTAAGCGAGCGGTGGCGGAATTCCTCGCGGGCGTAGATATTGCTCAGGTGCACTTCTACCGCCGGGATATCCACCGCAGCCAGCACATCGCGCAGCGCCACCGAGGTATGGGTATAGGCAGCCGGGTTGATGATTATGGCATCGGCCCACTGCGCCGATTGCTGGATAGCATCAACCAGCTCTCCCTCGATGTTGGACTGCACGAACTTGACTTCAATGTCTGCTTGCGCTGCTTCGGTCACGATCATCCGGTTGATTTCCTCCAGTGTCTGCTCCCCGTAGGTATCCGGTTCGCGGCGGCCCAGCAGGTTCAAGTTGGGACCATGTGCGACCAGAACTTTCATTGTTTGCCTCCTGTGACCAGCGAAATCGTCGCTGAGGGGGGTGGCGGTCGTCCGTACTGCAGCATATATCGAGCGACGTAAGTGTCGTCTTCTTCCCAATCCTGGCTCCCTAGCTCGCCTTCCAGGGCAGCCAGCCCAGTCTTTATCAGTGTTCGCCCGCGATCTCGCATCTTCTGCGCTCTGGGGCTTTCCACAATCCCAGCCAAATCAATACAGCCCCGCCCCACAATTAACTGCTCCAGAGCTGTGTCGCTCCCCGTCAGCGCACAGAGCTGTTCTAACACCTGCCCCGCTAACGCAGATCTCTCCAGGGCTATGTATAGCTCCCCGGCTCGCAGCAGCTCCATCGGGCGTTGCAAACTGACTAGCTCCCGGGCAACCTCGCCAGCCATCACCCTCCTACGCTGATAGCGCGCCTCGTCCCACTGCGCCTGTAGCTTCATAAGCTCGCGGCGCAGCGGCAATTGCTGAAAATATACCGTGAACACCTTCGCGGCCATTCCCAGCGCGAAGCTGGCATATTCATCGTTTCCTGTGTTCAGCGCCTCGCGCCCTACTACCTGCCACGCCTCGGCATAACCCGGCTCGGAAAACTCTCCCAGCGCCGCATATTCACGCACCGGGCTGAAGTACAGTTCGGTCACCCGCCGGTAGCTGGCCAGCGCTGCTGACGGCTTGGCGCTTGCTGTTTGCAGTTCGGCCAGAGTGAGCCAGCCCTTCGTGTAGTTCGGGTACAGTTGCACAGCCTGGCGGGCGGCACCGACGGCTGACGGTAAATCGCCAACTTGTGCATACAAGTGCGCCAGTTTGCGGTGCAGGCTGGGCTGAGTTGGAGCCAGGGCCACAGCGCGGCGCTGGGCAGTAACAGCCTGCTGTAGCTTGCCACGGCCCGCAACTGTGGCCTGGGCCACGAGGAATGTAGAGAGGTCCTCATAGTGGTCAGCATCCAGCGGATCCAGAGCAATGGCTCGCTCAATTCGCGCTACCGCAGCACTGGGTATGCCCTGGCGGGCCAGCTGTTCTGCTTCGACGGCCAGGGCCTGGCTGCGCAAACCGCGAGCCAACAACCAGCATCCCGCCACCAAGGCCGCTATGAGAATGGCACGCCCGACTTTGGGCCACAACGCATCAATCGCGAGCGCCTCGAGCGGCGGTTCATCGGCCATCGCTATCCCCACCAGCATCCAGACGGTGATACCAACTGCCGGCACGTACCAGGAGTAGTCTATGAGGTTGTGCGCCCAGAAGCCAACAAAGGCCGCCAGGGCCGCGGCGGCCAGCAGACGCTGGCCCGGAGGCGCCCGGCTGATCCGACTGCGCAGCTCGATGACAATAGCAGACAGCGCTACCAGCAGCAACACCAGCGAGGGAAGGCCAGTTTCGGCGGCAATCTGCAGCAGTGTCTGATGGGCGGTGCGGGTGAAGCCGGCCATGGCAAACTGCGGCTGGACATACTCATAGCTGCCCGGGCCAAAGCCCAGCAGCGGCCGCTGTCCTATCATTTGGGTGGTGGCCGTCCAGGTGTAGTAGCGGAAGGCGGCCGAGCGGCGTTGGGTGGTGAAGGCGCTGAGGATGCGCACCCGAATCGGAGGAGCAACTAGCGCAACACCTGCGCCCACCAGCAATAAAACTATTGCCAACCAGCGGACCCGGTGGGCCAGACGAGTGCCTGGGCGCGGCAACGTGAAGGCCAACACCATGATGACCACTGCCGCCGCCAGCAGTCCTCCCTTTGATCCCGTCAGCAGCAATGCCGCGGACATCAACACAATCACAAAACCCCCGGCAATGGTGAGAAGCGACCTGCCCCCGGAGTCAGCCTGGTTTCGGCTCCACCAGACGACTGCTGCAGCCACCGGCAGCGCCAGCAGCAGATATCCAGCCAGCAGATTAGGATTGAAAAACGGGCCATAGATGCGCCAGGTCGTCTCCCCCAGAACTGCAGCCGTGCGCACATATTCATTAAGTCCCCAAACCGCCGAGAGCACCCCTCCAGCCAGTATCGCCCCGACGGCCGCCTGTTGCCAGGGCTGCCGGCCCAGCAGTGCCCGCGCCAGCCAGAAGGCCGCAAAATAGCTAAGAAGTTGCGCCAGGGCCAGCAGGCTAGCGTGGAGGTAGACCGTTTGAGTCATGCTGACTGCCGTCCAGACCAACACGCCAATTAGCGCATAGTCAACGACGCCCAGCTTTATCCGCTGGGACTTCCCAAACAGACCCACGACAAAAAGAAGTGCCGCAATAAGTACCACCAGCGCTACCAGCATTCCCTGCCAGGCAAACAGCTTTCCAGCGACAACGGGCAACAGCGCCAGCACAACTACTGGCATCACTCGGCTAACCAGTTGCGCATACTTGCCTACTGCGGCCATCTCTGTCCTCGGGTTGCTTATATGCTCGTAACTGCTACCAGGTGCTATTTCCCGTTGGCCCAGTATGTCTCCTTCCCAAACCGTGTGCCGGGTGCGAGAGCCTACTAAGGAGGAAAGGGGTTCCTTTGCAAAGAACTGCTTAACGCTGCCTAATCCGCTATTGGGAGTAACAACGCTTATGAATCACCAGGACCAGCAGTTTCTCATCAAACTAGCCCATCAGGCCGGTGAATTGGCACATTCGCACGCCGATAAGCTGCAGATTGAGGGCAAAGCCGACGGCAGTCTGGTGACCGATGCTGACCGCGAAGTCGAACAGCTTATCCGCACCGGTTTGGGCCAGCGCTGGCCCAGTGACGTAATCGTTGGCGAAGAGATGGCCGGTTCTGCTGATACCGACACAGACAATGCCTGGTACATTGATCCTATTGACGGTACTCACAACTTCATCGGCGGCCTGCCGCTGTGGGCTATCTGCATCGGCAGGTGCAGCGAGGCAGTGCCCACAGCCGGAGTCATCCATTCCCCGGCCTTGGGCTTGACGTGGACAGGCTTCCAGGGGCAGGGCGCATATCTGAACGGGGCCCCGGTGTCCGTACCTGATTGCAAAGAAATCGTGCGCAGCGATATGATTGCGTTCACCACAGAAGCAGCCAGGGATTTGCACCTTGATCTACCTCACAGCCAGCGCAACCTGGGCAGCGCCGCGCTGCACTGCGGCTATCTGACCACGGGGGCTTTTAAGGCCTGCCTGTTCTCTAACTGGCTGCTGTGGGACGTGGTGCCGGGCCTGGCCATCGCCGCGGAGGCCGGCGCGATAGCCTACAACCTGGCGGGCGAGTCCATCACGGATTTTGCGGGCTTTGCCGCTCGCGACAGACACGAGCCGATAGTCCTGGCGGCAGCTTCCTGCTGCGAGCTGGTCGCGGCTCACACCACTCAGCTACGCCGGCCAAGTTGACCGGCGAGGTTAGCTGCCCACTTCAAGCATCTTGCTCAGTCAATTCCCCACGCAGTCGCTGCTGCAGGCGGGTGTAGCGGCGGCGCTCCGAGGCAGTATTGATCGCCTTGTAGATGCCCCGGCGGTTACCCACCAGGCAGGCCATCTGTTCGGCGCGAGTCAGCGCGGTATACAGCAGATTGCGCTGCAGCATTATGTAGTGCGAGCTATGTATTACGATAACCACGGCCGGATACTCACTGCCCTGAGATTTGTGAATGGTTAGCGCGTAGGCCAGTTCCAGCTCATCAAGCTCATTAACTTCATAACCGACCTCGCCCTGGTCGAAGCCAACCCGCAGCACCTCACCCTCGACGTCTATGGCTGCTATCCGACCGATGTCGCCATTGTAGACCGATTTGTCGTAGTTGTTGACCGTCTGCAGAACCCTGTCGCCAGTGCGGAACACAGTCTCCCCGCGCTTCACCTGTGCCCGGGTCGGTTGAGGCGGATTCAGCTGTTCCTGCAAGGCAGCGTTGAGCGCGCGGACGCCGATCGGCCCACGATGCAGCGGCGTAATAACCTGGATATCGTCCGGGGAGAAGTCGAGCTTCGGTAGCTTCTCCGCCACCATCTTCACCACACGCCGGCCCGCATTCTCCGGGTCTTCCTCCTCTACAAAGACGCAATCTTCCCCCTGCCACTGTTTGCCGGTGGGCAAATATGGGCCTTCACCGCGGTTGATGCGGTGGGCATTCTGCACCAGCAAACTACCGGCTTGCTGGCGGTGTATGGTGGTCAAATGACAGACAGATACAGCCCCTGATTCGACCAGGTCGCGCAGCAGATTGCCCGGCCCGACGCTGGGAAGTTGGTCAGCGTCGCCGATCAGCACGAGCTGGGTGCCCGGTGCCAGCGCCTGCAGCAGGTCGCGCGCCAGGAGCACATCCAGCATGCTGGCCTCATCAACCACCAGGGTGTCAACAGGCAGGGGATGGCCCGGTCCGTGTCGGAAGCGATGTTGGTACGGATCATACGACAGCAGACGATGAATGGTCGAAGCTTCTCGCCCGGTCATCTGCTCGAGGCGTTTCGCGGCTCTGCCGGTGGGAGAGGCCAGCGCTACCCGGCGCCCCAGGCTGGCACAGGCCTCGGCCAGCGCGCGAATTATAGTGGTCTTGCCGGTGCCGGGGCCACCGGTAATAACGCTGAGGCCCGAGCGAAGCGCTTTTTTAAGCGCGTCTTGCTGCTCTTCGGTCAGAGGTAGTTCCCCCAGCGAGGTCCGGCGCTCCAGCCACTGCTCAATCTGGCCGCGCTCGGGGGCGGCTTGCGCAAAGTCGTCCGCTACGGCAGAGAGTCTGCGAGCCACATCGCGCTCGGCTGCCAGCATCTCGGGCAAGTAGACTGCCACCTGCTCGTCGCTACTGTCAATCTGCACCTCTTCCTGGGCTTCCAGTTCCCCCAGCGAGAGCTCCAAGAGTTGCTCATCGAGCCCCAGCAAGTGCGCGGCGCGCCGAAGTAACTCGCCGCGAGGCAGAAAGAAGTGACCATTGTCGCTGGCACCGGCCAACACGTGCAGCAGCGCCGCCTGCCGTCGCTGGGGGTCGTCGCGCGGAATGCCCACACTGCGAGCAATATTGTCAGCCGTGGCGAAGCCGATCCCCCGAATCTCGCGGGCCAGCCGATAGGGCTGCTGCTCGATCAGCTCAACCGCCTGCGGGCCGTAGCGGTTGTAGATCCGGGTGGCCAGGGCTGCCCCGATGCCATGCTGGCGCAGGAATATCATCACCCCGTGCATCTGGCGATGGCGCTGCCACGAGGTCGTGAGTGCTTCTGCCCGTTGGGGGCCAATACCGGAGACCTCCTGCAGCCGCTCGGGGGCCTCATCGAGAATAGTAAGTGTCCGGTCGCCGAACTTCTCCACCAGCGCCTCGGCCAGCTTGGGGCCTATGCCCTCCACCAGTGGACCACTCAGATAGCGCTTGATGCCCTCACCAGTGGTGGGACGCAGCAGCTCATAAGTGGTGAAACGGAATTGCCGGCCATAGCGCTGATGAGTCTGCCAAGTGCCGGTCAGCCGCACTGACTCGCCGCTGGTGGGCGCCAACATCACACCGACCGCGGTCGCGTCGGCATCCTCGGCTATTTCCACATTCAGCACCGTCCAGCCGGTCTGATCATTATGGAAGACAATCCGGCTGATGGTGCCACCGAGGGAAAGCTCGGTCTCTGGGTCGGTACTGGTCTGGTTGGATTCGGACCACAGAGGCGTTGGCTGCATAATAGCTAGCTTACGAGCTCAGCTGTAGGCCTGTCAAGCATGACCAATAGCCTCCACAAGGTGGGTGAGGTCAGCCCTGGCTTTGTGCTATCCTTAGTCCGGCAGAAGTATATAGCCATTTCCCATAACGAAGGCGACCACTATCCAGATAGCGCCAGCCAGAACATTGCCGACGATCAGTCCCAGGAAGAAGGGGCGCAACTGCCGATAGGTGCGGTAACCACCCCAGTGCATAACGGCCACTTTGATCAGCTTGGTCTGGATACTGCGCAGTGACCAATGCTGGATGCTGGCCGACAAAGCCAACCGCCGGAGGAAGTTGCCCAGATTGCCCACCGACGCGGCTGGGAGCTTGCATATGCAGGGGGGTGCGTGTCTACACGACAACTGTGCCGCAACAGTGAGTGGTCAACGGCGTCGCCTCCGGGTGTCCGTGCCCGTTAGAATATCTTTTGCATGCTTTGATACCATTTTTCTGTAACTCGAAACCCGACCTTCGAATAAATATGGAACCTTGGTATATCGTTGTTAATGGTACTTAACCTTACCTTCTCGACGCCATGTTTTTTGCCCCACTCCAAAAGGTGACACTGAAGTATCTCGCCTATCCCTCGTCTCCTATAACTTTCGTCAACCAATATGTGCCCGAGTTCGGGCATTTCGGGCACAGAGAAGAAGGTCCAGGGGAAAAACGCACAATAGCCGATTATGTGATCTTTATCCCAGGCGAGCTGTAGCGCATCAGGCTCACTGCTGTTAAGATAAGGCATAACAACCTCATCGATCAAGTCCACTGGGCGGCCACGCACGAATTCGCTTACCTCGTTCCTCTGCGCCCCCTTTACCACGATGCCGGCGGCGCGCAACTCATCCTCCAGGGCCTTTTGCTCTTCGGTCCACCTGAACCCGGCAAGCTCTACCACCATATTCCCGCATTCAGGCGACCTCTTGAACCCTTTGCTCACGAATAAGTCGATATACTTTTTGTCTTCCTCCAGCCTGAACACGTCCGAAATCGTCGAAATAGACCCCTCAATCCCTCTCATGCGGTCCTGTCGCACTCTGTCGGCGCCTTTCTGCTGCTGCCATTCTAGCAGGTGGTCCAGAAGCATCTCGGCCGCCACATCGAAATGCTCCGGCTGGACATGGAAAAAGTGAAGGCTGCCCTGACTTGCCACAGCGAATCCTACCTCTCGGTCGCCCCTGCAGATGAAAAAGGTCCCAGCGGGATCGAAATTGGGGTTTGCTGTCATCTCCAGGATATCGCCGTGTTTCAGTTTGCTGGAATCCTCATAGCAAGACAGAATCTGAATGAGTCTACTGGAACTGTGCAGCACACTATAGATGAGGCCCTCATCACCTTTTCGAAATTTTCTAATCGCGTACATTCGTCTCCCTCCCGTCAGTGTAAGTAGTTCCAGAAACATCGCGTATAATCATGCAACCAGCCCGACCTTTCCGCTTCTAACAAATACCCCAGTCGGCCCCAGAACTCATCACAGGGGTAGTACCGCAACTCGGCAATCAGTCTTAACCGGCCACTGGCGCACACTTCCTCATTCGGTGGTACAATCATTTCGTTTCCTCTCCACCCCCAGCTTTTCCCCTTGGCACCAGAATATCCTGCCTGGGCCCGATATCCTGTTTGGCATTTTGCTCGGCACCTGGGGCTGGGACCTGACATTCTTCTCTCACAATGGCACAAAGTTGACACTGTGGAGTAGATATGGTAGAGTATTAGTGGGAGCGGCACGCTTATCTGCCAATCCAAGGTCCATCGGGGCGACCCCTGGACCATTTTTTGTGAGTCAGGAGGCAACAGCAACTATGTCAGTCACCGTTGTTGTCGGCAGCCAATGGGGTGATGAGGGCAAGGGCAAGATCACCGATATCCTCGCTGCAGATGCCGACCTGGTCGTCCGCTACCAGGGCGGTAGTAATGCCGGGCATACCGTGATAGTCCAAGCCGAGGAGTTCAAGCTCCATCTGATTCCCTCGGGAATCCTGCGCGAGGACTGTATCTGCCTGATGGGCGGCGGTACGGTGATTGACCCGCTGGTATTGGCTGAAGAGATCGAAAATCTGCAGGCCCGTGGGCACTCCTGCGAAAACCTGCGAGTCAGCTATACGGCCCACGTGGTCATGCCCTACCACAAGCACATCGAGAAGCTGGCCGAGCAGGCCCGCGGTCGCGACAGCATCGGCACGACCCTGCGCGGCATTGGCCCCGCCTACACTGACAAGACCCGGCGTATGCCCCGTCCGGTGCGGTTTCGCGACCTGGCTGATGCCCAGCAGTTGCGCAGGCTCATCGAGGACCAACTGACTGAGAAGAATATCATCGTCCAGCACAGGTATGGCCAGCCACCTCTGAGCGCTGAGCAGGTATTTGAAGAGATCTGGCCAGCCGCTCAGAAAGTGAGCAGCTATGCCATTGATGGTCACCGCCTGGTCCAGGATGCTCTGCGCAGCCAGCGGCGAATCGTCTTGGAGGGCGCGCAGGGCACTTTTCTAGACCTGGATTGCGGAACATACCCGTTTGTGACCTCCTCGCACCCGGTTGCCGCCGGCGCCTGCCTGGGTACTGGTCTGGGGCCAACGGCAATTGATGAGGTCATTATGGTCTGCAAAGCCTATACTACCCGCGTCGGGGCGGGGGTGTTGCCCACCGAAGACGAAGGCGAGGGCGGCCAGCTTCTGCGCGACCGCGGCCAGGAATACGGCACAACTACCGGTCGGCCCCGGCGCTGCGGCTGGCTGGACGGAGTAGTCGTCCGCACGGCTGCTATGCTCAACGGCGCGACCTGCCTGGCCATCACCAAGTTGGACGTCCTCGACGAGCTGGCGACAATTCCGGTGTGCATCGGCTACGAGATAGACGGGGTGATGCTCGACACTATGCCCTCGTGGCCCGCTGATCTGGAGAAGGTCAGACCTGTCTACGAGGAACTACCTGGCTGGCAGCAGCCGCTGGGGCAGATCGAGGCCCGCGAGGACCTGCCCGCCGCGGCTCAGGCATACGTTGAAAGAATAGAGGAGCTGGCGGCAGTTCCCGCAATATTGATCTCAGTAGGGCCCAGCCGCGAGCAGACCATCGTCATTCAGTAGGCAGCGAGGGAATTACTTCATCCGGGTCGAGCACAGCCCAGAGAGCATCGTGCCTGGTTTATGAGTCAGGTAGCTGCAAGATTATCCCAATGGCTAGTTACTCACAAGTTCTCTTGCCCGCGCCACAACGTTGTCAACATTCAACCCCAGCTTCTCCATCACTACATCGCCTGGAGCCGAAGCGCCAAAGCGATCCAAACCGATAACGTCACCATCCCCGCCCACATAACGCCACCAGCCCTGGCTGACGCCGGCCTCGATGGCCAGCTTGGGTACCTGCGGCAGCAGCACCTGCCCCCGATATTCGGCAGGCTGCTGGTCAAACAGCTCCCAGCAGGGCATCGAGACCACGCGAGCGGCTATGCTCTGCTTAGCTAATTCGTCCTGGGCATCTAAGGCCAGAGAGACCTCGGACCCAGTGGCGATCAGGATGATCTGGGGCGTATCTGCGGCAGCCTCGGACAGCACATAGGCGCCCCGGGCAGTGCCCTCAGCAATCGGATACTCATTTGGGTCCAGTATTGGCAGCTTCTGGCGACTCAGGGCCAGGGCTACCGGACGGTCATTCCACTCAATCGCCAACCGCCAGGCCTGGGCCGTCTCGTTGGCATCAGCGGGCCGGAACACCGCCATATTGGGAATAGCCCGCAGACTCATAATCTGCTCCACCGGCTGGTGGGTTGGCCCGTCTTCGCCCACTCCGATGCTATCGTGGGTGAAAACGAAGATGCTCGGGGCCTTCATCATCGCAGCAATCCGCAGGGCTGGTCGCATATAGTCCGAAAAAACCAGAAAGGTAGCCCCAAACGGGATAAGCCCGCCGTGCTGGGCCATACCATTGACAATGGCCGCCATAGCGTGTTCGCGCACCCCGAAGTGGATATTGCGCGCCCCCGGCTGGTCAGGACTCATATCTCCATAGCCGTCCAGATGAGTGTTATTCGACGGGGCCAGATCCGCCGAGCCGCCCACCAGGTTGGGAAGACGTCCAACGAGGGCATTGAGCACCGCCCCCGAAGAGCTGCGCGTTGCTTGCGGCCCCTCATCAGGGTCGAAGACAGGAATGTCCGCATCCCAGTCGGGCGGCAGTTGCCCGGCTCTGATCAGCGCAAATGCAGTCGCCTGCTCCGGGTCTGCTTTCTCATAATCTTCAAGGAGTTTCTCCCAGTGGGCCTGATAGTCGGCGCCCTGCATGATAGCCCGCTGCATATGCTCCTGTGCCTGATCTGGAATGTGGAAACGCGGCTGGTGCGGCCAGCCCAGATTGTCTTTAGTGGCATCCAGGGCCTCCTCGCCCAGGGGCGCGCCATGGGCCTCGGCCATATCCTGCTTGGGACTGCCATAGCCAATATGGGTGTGCACAATGATTAGTGAGGGCCGCTGTGTTTGCCCCTGAGCGGTACGAATAGCCTGTTCAATGGCCGCCAGGTCATTGCCATCGTCAACTTCCAGCACTTGCCAGTCGTAGGCCTCAAACCGCGCCGCGACATCCTCGGTAAAGGTCAGGTCGGTGCTGCCCTCGATGGAGATGTCATTATCATCGTACAGATATATCAGCTTGCCCAGCTTCAAAAACCCCGCGAAAGAAGCGGCCTCCGAGGAGATGCCCTCCATCAGGTCGCCATCAGAGCATATTGCATAGGTGTAGTGGTCAACCACATTGTATTCTCGACCGTTGTCGTCGGTGGTGTTAAACTGCGTGGCCAAAAACCGCTCAGCGAACGCCATGCCTACACCCATCCCAAACCCCTGGCCCAGCGGCCCCGTTGTTACCTCCACCCCGGGAGCTAGCTGTGCCTCAGGGTGACCCGGGCTTATGCTGCCCCACTGCCGAAAATTCTTGATTTCGTCCAGCGGAAAGTCATAGCCATACATATGCAGCAGCGAATACAGCAGCGCGGACGCGTGCCCCGCCGACAGGACAAATCGGTCTCGATCGAACCAGTTCGGGTCACGCGGATTGTGCTTCAGAAACCGGTCCCACAGCACGTAGGCCATGGGCGCTGCCCCCAGCGGCATCCCGGGATGTCCCGACTTGGCCTGCTGGACGGCATCGGCGGCCAGGAAACGCAAAGTGTTGACACACAGCTCGTCAATATCTGCCATCGTATGCTCCTTGTATGCTGGTAGTGGAATAGATGAAGCCCGCAGCAGCTCGCGCCAGGCCACAGGCCTATACTATTCCACGAAATCTGACCCTTTCCCTTCAACAGCGAGTGTTCCGCATTGCACCCGGGACAGGCAATACCGTCCGCGTTGCCGGAGGAAAAGCAACGAAAATAACGAACCTATTCGCATACGTAAAGCAAAGCGGCAGTTTGGAACACGAGCTATGTGCTCCGTGCTGCCGCCCATTTATGCGCCGTGTCGCGACAGGGCTTGCCACCTGACAATATACTGAATGATCCATAAGAGACCCCTTACAAGCTCGTAGACTTTTCATTATCTCACCTATGGAGCCGACGTCGGTAGGAATTGCCGATCGGTTCAGACAATGTCATGAGAAGGCCAGACTTCCCCGAGAGGACCCAGCCGGCAGCTATGACACTGAAACGGTCTTATCAAAAATTGCGGGGAGCCCGTCCCGGGCTTGTTCTGTTTCTCGTTGCCGTTGCCTGCCTGGGCCTGGGCAGCGGCATCTTCCAGACGACCTTCAACAACTATCTGTCCGACACGTTCGACATCACTGCCGCTCAACGCGGTAGCCTCGAGCTGCCCAGGGAGATGCCCGGCTTCCTCACAGCATTGTTTGCAGGAATGCTCTTCTTCATGGCCGAGACCCATGTGGGCGCTCTGTGTGCTCTCGTGACTATGGCTGGAATGTTTGTTGTGGGCGTAGCTGGCGATTCCTGGTACCTCATGATGATGGGGATGGTCGGCTGGAGCGCCGGTAGTCACCTTGCCATGCCGATACGACGCTCGATCGCCATGCAACTGGCCCAGGAGAACGCGAAGGGCCGGCGGTTGGGTCAAGTTGGTGCAGTGGCGATGGCGGCCACTATAGGTGGATGCATCATCGTCTGGATTGGGATGAAGTACCTTCACTTTCACTATGGGACCGTCTTCCTGTGCGGGGCTGTGGCCGCGTTGTTGGCAATCCCCGCGTTTGCCGCGATGCCCAAACATGTTACTCGGCTAACGAGGCCCAAGTTGGTGGTGCGCCACCGTTACTGGCTCTACTATGTACTGTGCTTACTGTTCGGGGCCCGCAAGCAGGTCTTCCTTACGTTTGCGCCCTGGGTGCTGGTCCGCATCTTTCATCAAGAAGCGTACGTCTTCGCCCAGCTCTGGATTATCTCGGCGGTGATTGGCATCTTCGTCCAACCATTGCTGGGCAATCTCATCGACCGGATCGGAGAGCGCCCCATCCTCGTCATTGATGCCCTCGTACTTATGGTCATCACCTTTGCGTATGGGCATCTGTCGCCGGGCCGCAGGATAGGTCGCCTGGCGATGCTTGCGTGCTACGTCGTGGACCAGATTGCCTTCTCGATGGGCATGGCCCGGGACACCTACCTCTCAAAGATAGCCGAGCGGCCCGAACACATTGCCCCAACCTTGTCCCTGGGTATCAGCATCGACCATGCGATCTCCATGTCCCTGCCCTGGCTGGGTGGATGGGTCTGGGACACTTACGGCTACACTATGGTCTTTACGGGCGCTGGATTCGTAGCCATCCTGATGTTGATCTTCAGTGCGATGATCACGCCGGCCCCCGTCACATCCTCCCTGCAGTCTTCCACCCAATGACAGGCAAGCCCGTCCGGGTTGCCGGAGGAAACGCGCCGCAGGTAACGAAGCTAGTTACATACGTAAAGCAAAGCGGCAGTTTGGAAAGCAAACTGTGTGCTCCACTGGGCGCAACTAGTGCCCAGCATCGAATTCCCTGAGGAGTGTTTGCTGACCTGCAGTCGGTGGGAGTGATGGATGATGAGCGCACCTACGCTCATCCGATCATCCTGCGAGCGGTGACCACCAGCGATTATATGACTGCCGATTGGGCCCCGATTCCCGATGAGGTACTGGCCCGCATCGCCGGCCGCATCGTCAACGAAGTAGGCGGGGTCAACCGGGTGCTGTACGACATCACCTCCAAGCCCCCGGCCACCATCGAGTGGGAGTAGCCAGGCCCGGGTCAAATCCCCTCTGATCGCTTGCCAAGGGAACCAATATCTCTGCGAATGAGGGAGGGCCGGGCTCAGGGCAGGCTTTGCCTGGCGGTGGACGGCTGCCTCATGTAGGCCGCTGCTTCGGCCACGAACATCCAGTAGGCGCTCGACTGGATAACACCAGTGGGGGGCAGAATCTTGACGTCATATCCAGGCACTTCCACGACGGATTCGCCGAAGGGCCAACAGCCACTGATGTTAACATCGGCGCCCATCTCTTCGGCCTGACGCTGCGGTGTGCCCGATACAACTGTCACGATTTTAGCCCCGCATCCGTGTGCCGTCTCGACCCAGGGACCATACGGCTCATACATACCCACGTACAGGACCAGGTCACCGCGCTCCAGGACGCCTTCCAGCTTCTCGGGTGTCAGCCCCGGCGGCAGCAATTTGACGAACCCGGGATCACCCACCTGGCCAAGCTGCTCGGGGGACAAATGCCCCAGCGAATCGTACCAGACAGTATGACCAGCCCGCAGAGCCGCTGCGGCCATCCGCCCAGCCTTGGCGAACTTGTCCATCTGGGTGGCCTGCAGCCGCTGAACGATTTGGGTCAGACATTCCAAGTATTCCCTGCCCAGTACCCCCGGACCAATTGACGAGATTTCCACCGGCTCCCATCGCAACCGGAGATGCTGCTCGTTGCGTTCCGGACCGCCGGGCACCAGCCCACTCTGGTACATAGGCGGCATCTTGCCACGCCGGATGAGCGCTGCAACCAACTCGCCAGTGAAGGCCCACAAACTCGCAGCCAGGGCTGGCGATATCGTCGGCAGCGTTGTGGGATCATTGGCTGGCGGGGCGAATGCATCTACGAAAAGGTCGGTGCCCGGGAGGCTCTTTGGCCCAAAGAGGATGACAAGTGCCCCGCCTTCCCTACTCGCTTCTACGACGATCATATCCTCACTGCCCTCCCCGTTCGTGGAGCCAAGCAGTACTACGTCTCCCTCCGACGATTTGTCGGAGCTCTGCCACCGCCGCGCGGCCATCATCCCGCCCGCGCGCCCACAGGCTTCCAGGATGAAACCCTCGTTCCCGGCCAGCCACAATTCCCCGCCACCAACTATGTTTTCGGCCGCTGCCTCGGCTACGGCAGTGATGCGCGGCAAGCTGTGGCCTATCCTGGTTACGGTCGCAACCACACGATCCAGGTAGGCTGCCGCTGGAGTGTGGCGGGCAGACTCTGACACATGCTGTGTACTTCCTGACGAGGCGACAAAGAACAGAGTAGATTGACCTCCTCTACGCGCACCCTGGACATGCCGGTCGGAATGCACCGCCACATCTGTCAATGGGTGTCAGCAGCCGGATACCGGCCCAACAGATGCGGTCCCCTCTCGTTCCGCCAACAACGCCTGCAGTTGAGCAACGTCCTTATCACTTACATCATCGCCATATTGCCAAGGCTGCCCGGTGAGCGAAGACTTCATTATGCCCATCAAGATCTCAAAACCGCGCAGCGAGTGCTCCAGACTGCATCTGTGGCCCACCGCGGGATCAGCGATCCAGCGCCCCACAGCGCGTGTGAATTCCTGCTGGGCTGCCTCGTTGTCGTTCGCCCAGGACGTCGGCCCTGTGGAGGGCTCGGTCATGCCACGTGCATGGTATCCCCAACCTTCGTTCTGTGTGTACCAGGCGCGGCCCTGGGTGCCCCAGAAGTCCAACTCAAGGTGCATGTACAGAGTGCTCTCTCCCCATGTGCCCACGGTATCGTGACTATGGATGAACAGCACCTCCAGGTCGCCCGGGAACAACACGCGTGCCAGTGTCCGGAAGGGAGCGTTATGCTTTATTGGGTTGTTGAAGCCGTCTGCACCTACCGAAGTTGCCCACAATTCTAACGGGTCCCTGTCGCCAAGCATCATCAGGAGAAGATCAACCATGTGCGGTCCCATTTCCAGCAGACTGTTCGAGTTGGTGCTGCACCGCGCGAACCTGATCTCGCCAACGAGCCCGCTGGCCAAGACCTGGCGCAAGCCTTCACAATAGGGCATGTAGCGCCGCTGATGATTGACGGCCATCAGGCAACCAGCCTCCTGGGCGGCTGCAGCTATGGCTTCTGCATCCGAAGGCAGCAGAGCCATCGGTTTCTCGATGGTGACTGCCTTGACGCCTGAGCGTGCTGCCTTCACTACCGGTTCAACCCGGACGTCGGGCAAGGTCATCAGATGTACGATGTCTATCTGCTGTTCACTCAGCATTGCGTCTAAGTCGGTGTACAAGGCCACGCCCCCGAACCTGTCACGTATCTGCTGCAGCGGCTCAGGGGCAACGTCGCAGGCGGCTACGAGTTCCATCTCTGGGATCGTCTCAAGCATCTCGGCCTGGTGCATCCCCCGAGCCCCACACCCAACAATTGCACAGTGATATTCAGCCAGGTCCGCCATTGCTCCCATCTCTCCTCTCATGATTGCGCTGTTCCCGGTAGGTCGTTGCTCCTGTAATGCTCTTCTATTGACACGCTGTTTCTCGGCTTCCTTCGATGTGTCCTTCCAGAAATCACAGATATTGGCCCGGTTCGTGGTGTACGGCGGAGCGTGGCGATGCTGCCGGCCTGTGCGTTGACCGCAGCCGATTCTTGTGAGATCTCTTCCGCCAAAATAGTGTCTATCAGACCAATGCTATCTTCCACACAGTGGGCGATCTCGACAATCTGAGCGATGGTGTTCATAAAAGCATGGAAGCGAGGAACGGTCAAGCCCAAGTCAGTAGCGGTTTCCTTGGCCAGAGGATGGAGCTGCTCGAAGTTGTTGTTAACGCGGGCCAGCGCGCCGACCAGGGGGCAACCGCGGTGGGTGCCATGGCTCTTGACCTCGGCGGAATTGGTGAAACGGGCTTGCTCCTGTCTGACCCAGCATTAGGTCAGAACTCCAGGATCATTGCATGGCGCATCCCACGCAGAATGTCCGCTCTACGGGTGTTCAGTTCCTGAACCACACAGTCGTGTGGAACCAACACGAGTAAACAATCAGCGCCCCGAGCCAGGTGTTCCAGAGAAGTATATCCATGCCCGGGGACAAGCGGCTCCTTCGCGGTGACCTCGTACCCCATTTCCCGCAATAGCTGAACGACTCGGATGGCTGGGCTGCCACGCATGTCAGCCACATTGGGCTTATAAGCAAGACCTACGACCGCGATTCTGTTTCCATCGACTTGGCGAAGCTGACTTGCTACTTTTTCAGCAACTTGCTGTGGCTTGCTGTCATTCACTTTTCGGGCAGCTTCGATCATCCAGCATGGCTGGGAACAGGCATCCACAATGAACCACGGATCAACGGGAATACAGTGCCCCCCCACGCCTATGCCAGGCCTCAGGATGTTGACTCGCGGGTGCATATTGGCAAGCTCTATCAGTTCATCGCTGTCTACACCCAATTCCTCTGCGACAGATGCGATTTCATTGGCAAAGGCTATATTTACGTCTCTAAAACTGTTCTCAACCAATTTGCATAGCTCGGCGGTTAGATCGTCGGTTACACGCAGTTCGCCTTTGACGAATTGGGCATAGAACTGCTTGGCCAGGCGCCCGGATTCGGAGCAAGTCGCACCGATGACGCGCGGGTTGTTCACCATTTCGTCAATGGTGTTACTAGGCCACACCCGCTCTGGGCAGTGCGCGAGGAATAGACTATCACCAAACTTGAGATCGGGCCTCTGCGACGATATCCTTGGCATGATTTGCCGTCGGCATGTACCTGGCGGCACCGTAGACTCCACGATCACCAGATTGCCGGCGTGCAGGTGCGGCGTCAGGGAGTCCAGAGCATTCCAAAGAATGCTCAGATCGGGCGCCTTGGTTTGCGACTCAATCGGCGTCCCAACTGCGACGACGAAGATGTCTGCGCTCGATGGTATCGTAGCGGTTCTGAGGTTGCTGCTTACGGAGGGTTCTCCGGCAATGCGGAGCAGCCCCTCCTCCAAGACTGGCATCTGCCCTTGTCCAATCCGTTCAACTTTCTCTGCGTCGATGTCCACGCCGAGAACGGAGAATCCTGCATTGCAGAGGAGCAGCGCCGTTGGCAGCCCCACCTGCCCCAGCCCGATCACAGCAACCCTTGTGTCCGAGCGTCTGTCGCGCTCTGGGTCACTGCTTAGGAGCGTGAGGGGACCACCCGCGGGCCTTTCACGTGTAGTTGCGGCCCCCCCTGGCCCTGCTTGGTCGTACGCTGCGGCTGATGCTCTCTCATACTTCATAGCGGTCCTCTCAGATGGAAGGATTGACGTCGGGCTGGTACTAGTTTGGACACGGACTGCGATTCATGTTGGCCACCTTATGCACGCTCAACCATCTCCTGTCCTGGCTGTAACCGACTCAGCGAGGCATAAGCGCTGACTAGTTTCTGGGACGCATTCTCCCAATTGTATGTATGGCGGGCCGCATCGCGCGCATTCTGCTGCAGACGCGCCAGATAACACCTGTCCGTGGCCAGACGGTCAATTGCGCCAGCGATAGCAGCAGGCTCGGGACTGGCCAATATTAGACCACACTCGGTTTCTCGGATGATGGTCCCCAGTTCGCCCACCCCTGTCGCAATGATTGCCCTACCCGCAGCAATGCAATTATAAAGCGCATTAGGAGCGGCATAGCGCGCGTACGGGTGGCCGTCGTCAAATCCATAGTAGATGACGTCTGCTACCGAGGTGTAGAGAGGAACGCGGTGGGGGGCGACCCACCCGAGACAAATGACGTTGGGCCTGGAGTTCGCGAGGTCAGGAATAGGGGTCCCCGCCATCTGTCCGACGATCAGTGCCTTTATCCCTTCCCTTCCTTCTACAGCATACACTAATCTGTCAATCATCCTCTGCGGGTCGAATCTTCCTATGTAAGCAACCACAAGATCATCCCGATGTATGCCAAGCCTTTCGCGCTCTTTGCGGATTTCATCCGGGTCTACATTGTCGAACTCAGCCACATCGGCACTGTTGCTTACGTGCACGGTACTCTTGTGGCTGATTGCTTGCAGTTCAGTTGCCGTCACGGCACTTGCAGTGATAATCACGTTCACGAATCTGGCGAGTAGGCCTTCCAGGAGGTAGGCAATCCTTACAACAACACCGGGTACTCGAAATCGGAGTGTCTCCGGAAATCTTTCGTGGGAATCGTAAACAAGCGGCACGCCCTTCGTTCTTGCCAGGGCAACACCGAGAGGTAGCGTATCCAGGTCGTGGGAATGCACTACCTGGATGTCCATCTTCCGCGCCTTCTTGAATGCTCTGCACCAGAAGACTATCATAGGCAGGATTTGCCTTAGTCCAAGTCCGTATCCGGATCGAACTGTTATCCTCTCAACGTATACTCCGTCCACCTCTTGCCTGGCCGGGTACTGTCCATTGCCTTGGCGGTCCCACGCAAGAATCGTGACCGTGTAGCCGCTCCGCGTAAGCGTCCTGGCCTCCTTATGGACACGGGGATCTGGTGCGAATGGATTTGAGAGAAGCATCAGAACTCTCCTACGCTCTCGGTCCATTGGCCCCTCCGTGCATCAGTTCCTCATAGAGTTGGCAAAGCTTCTCAGCACTTTGTTGCCACGTGAAGCTCCGAGCTACCAATGCTTTTCCCGCCTCACCCAGGCGCATTGCGTAAGCTTGGTCATCGAGCAGCTTCCCCAGTGCATTCGTCAGGGAGTCAACGTCTTTCGGCTCCACAAGGGCTCCGGTTTCGCCATCAACAATAACATCCTGGATACCCTCCCCTCGGCAAGCGACGACTGGCCTTCCATGAGCCATGGCCTCGACGTATACCACGCCAAAGCTCTCGTTCCAACTTGGCAGAGCAAAGATGTCACAAGTGGCCAGATACGCCATCACAACTCGGTGAGGCACCTGGCCAATAAACTCAACGGCGTCTTGTAACCCCATTTCATTGACTAGCCTCTTCAGAGGCTGCTCTTCGTCCCCTTTGCCAATGATGACGTAGACGATATTCGGATGTGCTTTGAGCAGCTTCGCCACCGCCATGACGACGTATTTATGCGCTTTTCGCGGGATGAGATACCCGACCGAGAGTATTACCCTCTTCCCGCGGTAACGGCTGGCCAACTCCGAGGATCCAGAGGAGACATCCCCAGGAGAGTATCCATTGCTGACCACCAATAACTCTCGGTCGCTGACGTATTCCCGAAGCGCGTTTCCCAAGGCAGTGCTTACAACGACAACTCGAGAAGCGCCGCGCACCACTGACATTACCATCCGCCGCCACGCGTGATTCAACTTAGGGATGTTGTACACGTTTTGTCCGTGAAAGGTGACGACGGTTGGTCTCCCGTATGCCCGCCCCGCCATGATCGCCGCCTGTCCGTCAGGTACGGCCACGTGCGCATGAATAACGTCGAAGGGGAAGGAATCATATATCCTCCGGATGGCGCCTTTTGCGCCAGCGTAGTACAAGTAGCCTGAATATGCCAGCAGGATATTTCTTGGAAGAGACAGGCACCTGGGGTGATACACTTTGATTCCCTCTAAGTCTTCTTCTCGGGGAATCTGAGAATAACGTTGCCATCTGCCTTTCAGTTTTCTCAAGAGCGTCGGCGTGAACGGGACGGGCGAGACTACTCGCACCTCGCAGCCTTGCTTCACCAGTTCCTTCGCCTGCTTATGCACAAATATCCCGAAGACAGGGTCAATGCTGCTTGGGTACATGTGAGAGAGTACGAGAACTCTCATCGACAGTGCCCCCCTGTGATCCCCATAGCATCGCTCTTCTCTTTCACATCAAGTCGCCTCACGAATGATCTGCCAGACTTGGTTGCCAACGTCCCGTGTGAAATTAGCAAGCTTGCTGTCCTCCCGCGCACGTTTTGCCATCTTCTCGTACAGCTCCGCATCGTCATAGAGAGTCTGGATTGTCCTGGCGAGGTCCTCTGAGTCGCCCGGTTTGAACAATAGCCCGTTGACACCGTCATTGACCAGTTGCTTCGAGGCACCGGCTGCGGCAGCAATCACGGGCAGCCCGAAGTGCATTGCCTCGATTACTACTCGGCCATATCCTTCGCCGCTGCCCGGGGAGACCAACACATCGGCCATATGGTATCGGCAGGTCAGAGCCTCTCCTTCCTGCCGGCCATGGAATGTCACGCTATCCTCTATCCCCCATTTGTCGATTAGGCGCTTTAGCAGTGATAGGTACCCGCCCTCCGGGGAGGCATCGCCCACAATGTGTAGGTGCATTGGCAGGTGTCTCAATTTGCCCACCGCCTCTATGAGCAGGTGTACCTCCTTAAACGGCTTGCACTGGCCGACGAAAATCAGGCTGAACACTGTCTCATCCTTTATGGGTGCAGGCCTTGTCAGAGGAGGAGGCAGATCTAACCTGGGACACACAACTGATACCTTGCCCATCGGCAGGTGCAGCCTTACTAGCTCGTTCTTGGTAGTCTCACTATTGGCGATTACGACATGCGCCGGTTTGAGAAAAACCCACATCAGGACTCTGTCAAGCCAGTTGAGGAAAGAGCTCCCTCTTGATCGGTAGTACAGAGCGTTAACCATCAAGGCAAGCTTGCATCTTCTGACATACCTCGCAAACCACACAAAGAGAAAGGACTGCTGTTTGTAATACGAGTTAATCAGGATCCAATCTCCCCTGGGCAACCGCCATCCCTGTCGAATGGCCCAGAGATTCTGCTTAAGTGCGGTCGCAACCGCATGCCAACTTGCTCGGAAATGAGTCTCCCTTTGAGACCAAACGCAGTCCGAAAAGTCCAAATAACGCAGAGCAGCATGAACCGAGAGATAATTAAGAACTTCTGATATGTACTTGTCGCCGCCACTCCGAATCTGTTTTACCGGCAAACCCAGGTAGTGGATTGCCAATCCCGCCTTTTCACCTGTAGCCACCGTTATCACGACCTCCTTTGGTCGCTGACTTGCCGGTAGGCATCCAGGTACTTCTCGACTACTTTCTCCCACGTGAATCGGCTCCTGACAGTCTCGTAACCTGCCTTAGCAAGGCTATCCCGCAATTTATTATCTTGAAGGAGCAATAGTACAGCTCTCGCCAACTCCTGTGGCGATTCCGCGTCAACTAGCAGACCATTCTCCATGTGACGTACGAGCTCTGGCACGCCTCCCACCCTGGTCGCTATCACTGCCCTTCTGCTGGCCATCGCCTCCAGAATCGCGATTCCAAAGGACTCCTGCCTGGATGGCAACACAAACAGTTCGCACCCGGCCAACAAGGACGGAATCTGGCCCTGCTCTACTCTGCCGAGCAGTTCAACCACGCCCCCGAGGCCCGATTCCTCCACGAGCGCTGCACATTTCTGGCGTTCCGGACCATCCCCTGCGATAAGCAAGGCCAAGTCGCCAGACATCTGGTGTACCGTCTCGAACGCCTCAATTAGAACATCAATTCCCTTCTTGAATACTAAACGAGCCGCGCATAGCACATAGCTCTGCTGAGCGTACTCGGATTGCGGTGAGGACACGAACTCCGCCATGTCGACACCGTTCCCCACTACCATTGACTTACCAATCACGCTGGCCGATATCCTCTCTGCGTCCCTCAGCAAGGATGCCGAGTTAGACAGGACCCTATCTGCTACCTCGAGGGCTCTTTTCGTAACCCAGCGTATCAGCAGAGAGCGATGGGGATAGGATTTGATGTCCGTACCGTGAATGCTTACGAGCAATTTGAAATTCAGCAGCCTCTTTGCGGCCAGGCAAAACAGAGCGTTTCTGGCGATGTAGTGAAGATTGACAACATCAGGCCTGAAGGTCTTTATCAGCCAAAGGAGGTAGAGGAGACTTAGCGGAGCCCACAACACGCGCAACACCGTGTGCACAAGTGATGTCATCAGACGTCGGAAGCCATGTCTAATAGCGATGCTCGGCAGATCCAGCGGAACACGGTAAACCGTAGTAGACTCCGAGTCAAGCTGTTTGGAAGGCCACCAGCCTAACGAGCCTGTGACGACCATGACGGCGCAGCCTCGCATTGCCAGATGTTCCGCAAGCTTCTGGACAGCAATCTCGAGCCCGCCCAGTGGATAAGGTGGATACGAATTGGGGAACAGAACTACCCGCATTCTGTAGCCGCGGCCTGCCATAAATGCACCTCTGCCAATATGCTGAGCCTGATTGCTCCCCTTGGCACGCTTTCGGAAGGCTCTCGCCGACCAACGTCCTACGCTGCCCATGTCTCTAGCAAGACCTCCCGAAACTTCTTGCATACCTCATCCCACGACGGCTGTTGCCGGGCCCTTGCCCTTCCCTTCTTCCCCATCTCTCTTCGCTTTGTCGGGCAGGCCAAGAGTTCCGCAATTGCATTGGCTAAGGCCTTCTCGTCTCTTGGCGGGACCAGAATTCCTTCGACACCATCAGACGCGATCTCAGGAATGCCCCCGACTTTGGTCGTGACGACCGGCAAGCCGAAACTCATGGCCTCCAATAGAACCAACCCATACCCCTCCACCAGGCTGGGGAACACGAAAATGTCCGCCTGCCGGTAGGCAGCCGCCAAGTCCTTGCCTTCAAGTCGCCCCGCGAAGCAGACCCTATCGGTGAGATCCAAGGCTTGCATAATATCCCTCAATTTGGCGGCGTAGTCGGCCTCACGCGCGCGCTCGCTACCAACCAGCATCAGCGAGAACTCCTGCTCACGGAGTAGCGCAACTGCCCTGAGAAGGTACTCTTGCCCCTTCCTCTCTTCCAAATTCGATACACACAAGATAGTGGGGTTCTCTGTCGCCTCGTCGGTAGCTGTGTCGCCTTGGCCTGGCAGCTCCTGGCCAGCCGGGTAGATGATCTTCACCCGTTCTTCTCGCGCCCCCAACGCTATGGCTGCATTGCCCACATAATTGCTGTTGACTATCACTAGATCAGCAGTCCTGAGAAAGATATGATAAACCCACTTTTGCCACCTGGAAACAGGCCACGGATCGGAGCGGCCAAAACGGACCAACTGTATGAACACCACGACCCTGTGCCTGGTAAACTGGAGCAGCCAATTGCAGAGAAACAAGTGGTCCCGATAGGATTCAGGTTCGATGATGAGGCTGCTTTCCCGGAATACCAGTTTGAAGAAGGACCACAAGTTACAGAAGAGCGGATAGCGTCTTAACCAACGCGGGAGATGCCCCCACGACACAGTCGCAACTGAATCGCCGGCTTGCTTCAAGAAAGCCAATACTTTCTGGATGTACATCTCGCCCCCGGTTACGGACGAACCTGGCACACTACTAACCAGCAATCGCACCTTCACGCTCTTTCCCTCCCTATTTGCATCCTGGTAATAGCCACGGTCAGCCCCAATACCATCCATAGGTTCACATTGTACATGAGCGAGGCATACGCGGCGCAAAAGACGAGGTTCGCAACGATTGCAGCTAGCGACCCTACCTGCACTTGCCTGATAAACTGATCCTGCGCCCCCCTGATGTTAGATGAGGCCGTCTTAAGAGCCACGTAGATGAGCGCTAGTAGTAACCCGATTCCCAGGAGCCCTTGCTCGGCGAGCACAAGCACGTAGGAATTGTGTGACGTGTAAGACTTTGTGGCAAGCCGCTGAACACTACTCTTCATCGCGAAAGACCCATATCCTGAACCCAATACAGGATTCTCGCGGAAGATCTCAAGCCCAAAGCGGTCGAGAAGTATTCTTTCCGAGAGGATGTCCTCTGCCGCACTGAGCATCTGCCTCCCCGGTGCCAACTGGGCGAACCTGTACACTTCGGAATGCGGTATAAGGCGTTCCAGCACAGTCCTCGACTGCGCGCCAACGAGCGTCATCGCGACAATGGCACACACAATCAAAGAGAGCGCCCTCCAGCGTTTCCCGTGCCACCACACAATTGCTAACCCAGCTACGAAGCCCAGCCAAGAACTAAGCGAGAACGTCCAGAAGAGGGCGAGCAGCGCTAACACGATAACTGCGACTCTCAATACCTTGTAGCTGACCGGAGCCGTCCGGACTGCTAGAGTGGGAAGCACAAGAAGGGCGATCGTTGCCAGATAGTTGCCGAACAAATTGGGGTCGTAAAAGATCCCGTATACTCCGTATTCGCGAATAGGATGCTCCCCGGTCGAGAAAGTAGCCACACGCCACGCCATTATGGGGCTGGTGCCGACGACATGCTCGTAGATAGCAATTACACAGATGAGAAGACAGACCACCAGGACGGGGAGCATTGCAGTGTATAGCTGCTGAACTGACCTGACCAACCGATTGATGGCTAGAAACAGGAAGAGCGCGGTCACCGTATACGCAAGACAATACAATCCCTTCTGGCCAATTATCGTCTGTTGGCCAGTGGCAAAAATCCAAGTGACGAAAGATGCAAAGGAGTAGATGAACATTCCCACCGCGAGCCATTCCAGCGGGTGAGCTCGGCGAGAAAAGCTTGTCCTTGAAACGCGGACTTCCCGCAAGACGATCGCCACGAGAGTGGCAAAGCCGAACAAGCCAAACGCCCATGACGGAAGATGTCGGAACGCCGTTCGTTGGAAAGGCATCGCGAGGAGCAACAGAAACAGTCCAGTGCGGGGTTTCAGCACGATCAGAATCAGCACAAACAACCCGACAGCGGCGATGCCAGCTAGGTTTGATCTTAGCAGGCCCAGGGCAACGAGGAGAGCATAGAGCAATGCCCACAAGTGACGGGTGGCAATCACCTCTGTTGTTCGCCATCTTCCGGGCAGTCTCAATTCGCTCATCTTGCTAGAGTCTTCTCTTTCAACGGCGGGTCACCACTTTCCTCAGCAGCACTATTTCTTGGCGGCCCAGGCCCCCCATGGCGAAAGCAGACGCCAGGTAAATCACTGTGGCGGCTAGTACGCAAAGGACCGGGCTCTCAAGGAAAAGGGCTCGCGAAATGCCGAAAGCTATCCCACACGAGACTGCAAGGACCAGAAGCTTGCTCCATTCCGCGCGAAGGCCCAGGCGCGAATGGGCAAGCCACTGTTGGGAGGCACACAAAGCCACCGACGACATCACCATAGAAGCCGCAGCCCCCATTATCCCGAACCTGTACGTGAGCACGAGATTCGCAGCAATATTCGTACCAAGAGTGATTGTCCATACGTGTATCAGATAGTGCTGCTTCCGGACCGCGGTGAAGAAATTGCTGATCATGAATGTCACCGCTATGAACGGTATGCACCAGGCAAGGAGCGCAACCGCCGGCGCGGCAGCGACAAACTCCTTCCCGTACATAAGCTGCGTCAGCGGTTGTGCAGTCAGGCTGATACACAGGGCGAGCCACAGGAACCCCGCCCACGTCAACCGGCTGACAAAGCGATAGATGCGATCATGTCGCGACGGATCCTGCCCGGCAGACTTGAAAATGGTGGGCAAGAGTGCGGTGCCTAGGCTTCCCGTGAATTTCTTCATAATGGCCAATATCTGATAGACAGCCCGATACTGCCCGCAGACCGCCGCACCCCGGGCGCTACGCAGCACCAGAACATCCACTCGATCAAAACCAGCCATGAGCATGGCTGTGGCAAAGATAGGCGATGACTGGCCCAACAGAAACATCCACGATTTCCAATCCCACTTCATAATGGGCCGTCCTATCACCCGCAAGAGCAATAGGTAAGCAATCCCACTCCCAACGAAAGAGGCAATAACTATCGCGCCCATGATGGCGTCCAACCTTCTTACCAGGACCAGGACAGGGAGGACAAGAAGTGGCAGAAGGATGCTTCTCAGGATGTCAAGAAGCGCTCTGTATTGCATTTTCTCAGAGGCTACGAAGGCAGGTCCAGCCCCGTTTGTTACTGCCCCGCCGATTAACGAGAGGGAAAGAATGCATAGCGATATGTAAAAGTGTTGTTCTCTAACAAAGAACCAAGCTGCGACAAGCAGGACAAGCATAGTCACGAAAGAGAATAAGAAGAAGAGGACCAGCGCGCTTCCGACAAGACTGGCTCTTTCCTGGGGTCGGTTCGACATTTCTCGAACCAGGATCGGGTACAGACCGAAGACAGCCAACGGAGCGGCGATAGCCTGCAGAGAGGTAACGTAGACATAGTCGCCGAAAAGCACCGGTCCCATCAGGCGGGCCAGAGCAACCCCATAGGCCGCAGACAAGAGCATCGAGAGGGCATTGCCGCCCGACAGCCATCCCATATTGGCTGCGATTCTGCCGGGAGAGTATCCTACGCCTTCGCCTGTGCTTTCGCTCACTTGTGCTCTCTTCCTACCGAACAAGCCGCTCACACATTTGGTGCCAATCTCACGACGCGCGGATCAGTTCTGGAGTTTGCAGATGGCAACGGCATATTTACAGGGCGTATGAGAGCATCCTCCCACGCATATACTCCTGTGACCCAATCATCTGCTAATCCCCACGCCAGCCCCTTGCCAACTTCTGCAGCAACCAGTGACGTTCCATGTTCGCCAATTCTTGCCTCGGTATGACGGAACTATTGTTTCTGTCTTTCAAGAAGTCCAGCAATGTAGCAACCGGCACAAACCAGCCATTCTTAGTGGCAAGCCTGTGCATCAGACGTTTGAAGTCAGACTGAACAGTACCATTGTCACAAAACCCAGCCGCGAAGTGAGTGTACATAATGCATACGCCGCCTTCTGTTTCTAGTCGGTCTTGGTTCGCCTCGCACATTGCTCTGGAAAACGAATCCACGTTGTGCCCGTCAGTGCTGCTAAACCAATAATTTACGAACGGTTTACGAGGATCATGATACGGCATGGTGGGGTTGATACGCTGCAGATTCACCTCGTCAAAAACGAAGCCGCGAACGTAGTCAATATAGCTCCTGCAAATGTCGCCCCAAAAGTAGGGCGACGACTCAACTTCTCCCTGAAAATAATTGCGCCATTTCAGGCGCGTCGCAATATTGTATGCAACCCTGATTGAGACACTATTAAGGCGTTTCGCGCCCCAATAGATGTTCTCGCGATTGGCACGATGATTTGTGTGGGTGCGAGGACGAGCGCCAATTAACTCTTGAAACTGCGTAAAGCCACGTGCTGTAGCTTCTCGCTTTGCATCCTGGTTCTGCGCGTTGTGGAAAGCGATCTCGAATCCTTCGGAGTTCAGCCACAATATGAACTCTAAATATTGCTTATCTGCTAATGTGTCACCAGCTGAGGGGATGTTTGGTACACAAGGCAAAGGCCACACAGATTTGGTGGTGTAAATTCCCAATTTTGACAGAAACCGGTAAACAGGCTCAAC
Source organism: bacterium (assembly GCA_030602615.1). Taxonomy (GTDB): domain Bacteria; phylum Armatimonadota; class Zipacnadia; order Zipacnadales; family Zipacnadaceae; genus JALGTD01. Next base: position 17,836 of record JAUVZM010000002.1, on the reverse strand, counting down.
GTTATGTATTGTGGCATTGTCTGTGTCGTCAAAAATGGAAAATGCAAAGTGTTTCTTCCCCGGAAAACCATTCACAAGCGCACTCACGATTTCACCTCGCGGGGTGCCTGAACCTACCCACCAACCGTTGGCGCATACTGACAGCACGCTGGGCTGTATTTCGTAGGGTCTTAAGTAGTGCGTATTTGGAGCACATGAAACGTGGCACGGTTATCTTGTATCCACCGTACTTCTTCTTGTATTCTCCGCCGCCACCGAAGTCATAGCGCTTGATTCCCCGCTTTTTCCAGTAATTCATGGCGTACCAGTGCATCGGTTCATGAGGGTGCCAGCGCAGATCTTTCCGCCACGCAGCTGCACCCCAGAAGTACGCGGTATCGTTCATGGCTGGGAAAATCCCGGTCGCTATGCAGTTCCCTTCCGGGTCTTTTACGCGAAGCAGGAGAAGCATTCCGGTGGGGTGAATGCATCTGATCAACTCGTGAACCCGTTCTATGCCATAGGTAGGTACGAGCGACTGCTTTGCGAATACATCTTGAAGCTGAGCATAATAGTCTTCAGCGAACTCAATATCGTGTGCCTCTTCTACGAATACACCTTTCTCTTGTGCCCTACGGATACATCGTCGGCGATCGCTATTCAGATTAGCGAACAACACTTCTGTCGGTTGTGTCAGATCTACTTCATAGGTCATCTGCAAGGAATACTCCAGGTCCGGATCATTTCCGTCTATATCGTCCAAAGAAAGATGCCGATCCACGATCTCAAAGTGAACACATTCCAATTGTTCGAAAACAAAGTGTTTTAGCGCCGTAAGCGCTTGAACATTGGATACCTCTCTCAGCAGGTTGAATCCCATGTAGTCAGTACTCCACCCTTTGAAGGGACTTCCGAGAATTCTCAGACCAAACTTTCGGACAATTGCGCCGGTGAAGTATCCTATTCTTTCATCACCGTTCACCAAAGCCGCTACCACGGGTTCTGCGCCCTGTGTTCTCTTGAGAAACTCGAGCCATGGTCGTGTTTGATGAATCGTCCGATCTGGCAGGGCATCCAACGAATGCCAGTCAACATCCTCAAGATCCAAGCGCTCAAGAAATAACATGGAACCCTCCTTGCCGATATCTTCACACAACACTGTGTCACGTCAAGGACCATACTCTCAGCTGGTCCCTCGTTATGTCATATCTTTGAGGTGCAGCAGTACCGTGTAATTCGGGAACAATGCATTCACTTAGGTGGACCCCATTGTCAAGACAGGCATGGTGCCTTCTTTAAGATGCATATTGGTACCGTTGTGGGGGTCCACTATAATCCCTGCAGTTTCAAAGGTGATGTATGTGCGGCCCGGGATAGTCTGCAAAAGCGTTTCGTGTGTCCACAATTAGCTTGGCCTGATTCGCAATACGCTCGTAAGGATAGTCTCCGTGGTTGGTCACAAGTAGGACGCAATCAGCTCCCTGGAGGACCTCTTTGTCCAGAGCAACAGATTCCAAAGCTAACCCCTTGTAAGATATCGAGGGCACATACGGGTCGTTGTAGACGACCTCAGCACCTAACGCCCGCAGTCGTTCCATAATGAGAAATGCAGGCGAATGGCGTGTGTCGCCCACGTTGGGCTTGTACGCCACCCCCAGAACAAGTATTGCGGAGCCCTTCACGGGCTTGCCGACCGCGTTGAGCGCCTTGACAACTTTGTTCACCACATGCTCAGGCATTCTTGAGTTGATGCTACTTGCCAGCTCAACAAAGCGAATCTGGAACCCCCATTTCCGAGCGCACCACGATAGATAGAGCGGGTCGACGGGGATGCAGTGGCCGCCAACCCCTGGTCCTGGCGTAAACTTCATAAAACCGAACGGCTTTGTTGCTGCGGCCTCAATTACCTCCCAAATATTGATCCCTGACTGCTCACAAAACAACGCCAATTCATTTACCAGTGCAATGTTTACATTTCTGAACATGTTTTCCAAGAGCTTAGCCATCTCAGCGACCTGCGTTGTGGACACAGGGATGACTTTGTTGGCAATCTGGGTGTATAACGCAACTGTCATGGTCTGGCAGGCGTCGGTGACGCCTGATACTAGTTTGGGGATGGTGCTGAGGTCGTGCCGCTTGTTGCCGGGGTCAATTCTATTCGGGGAATATCCGAGATAGTAATCCCTGCCGACCGACAAGCCAGACTTGCTCAGAATCGGAAGGATGAACTCCTCGGTCGCTCCAGGGAAAACGGTACTTTCCACCACGACCAGTTGACCAGCGTGCAACCGCTGGGCAATCTGTTGGGTCGCAGCTCTGATGTGGGAAAGGTCCGGTTGGAGGTGTAGGTCTATGCCAGTTGGGACACAAACGCAAACCACCTCGCAACTATTAATAACATCATAGTCTTTGCTGGCGACGAGTTCGCCCTTTGCCGAGTAAGCCCCACTATTGTAATTGTTCACTTCGTCAACCCTGGTCGCATCGGTATCAATACCGACAGTGTCAAACCCGGCGGCCACGAACCTTTCAGCTAAGGGATGCCCTACATGTCCCAGTTCGACGGCGGTTATGTATGCTGCATTGTCCTTCAATGACGGTTCTATTCCCGTTGTGATTACCTCTGCGAGGTTATTGCCACCGCCGTTACGCCGACGGCTTTGGGAGAGTCTTATCATATTTCGCTTGTGGATACTCCGGGCGTCTGTACGTCGCAGCCTTTGCTATCCCCCAAAGCGACCCTAAGCCGTAACAGATATGAAGTGAGGCGAAGACAACCGGCATAAGTAGGCCCACCGCCGCACCATACTGGACAATAGCCAGGACTGAATGAACCACTAGCAGAAAGCTGTATATTGCCAATAGGGAAGCCAGTACCCACAATACGCCAGGCCATGCGATACTCAGCACGGGCAGCAAGAGAAGCGTAGCTACAAAGACACCGGGCACCAGATGACGCAGCCTAACGCCACCTGCCCTGGTTGCTAGAGATTGAACAACGCCGCAGCCGTTGCCGAAGTTTTGCTTGAGCACCGCCCACAGGGATGACCTTGGGTAGTACCATGCCCGAATTTTCGGCGTCAAGAAGACCCTATACCCCGCGGCCCTTATTCTCGAGTTCAAATCAATATCTTCACTGCGGGTCAGTTCTTCGCGGACATAGCGTCCGGCCTCATCAAGCGCCACCGCCCGGAACGCGCCGTTCCAAACCGTATCAACATAACCATCTACATCGGTGCGACGAAAACTCGCTACGCCGATCCCGAAGGGACTCTTATGCAGAGCAGCTATGATCTTGCCCGAAAGGCTATCCTCGCAGACGGGCCTCGCCGGCCCGCCCACAACACCTGCGCCTGTTTCCCGCAGATAGTGTACGCATTTGGACACATAATCGTTGACATAAACCGCGTGGGCATCCATTCGCACGATGACCTCGCCAGTTGCCTTCTGAAAGCCAATGTTCAGAGCTGCGGTGACGATTTGCTTCAGGTTGTCAACCATCTGTATACGTGAATCGGTCAAGACGTACTGCCGAACAATCTCGCGAGTGCCGTCAGTGGACATACCGTCAATGACTAATATTTCTGCGATATTTGGGTAGTCCTGATCCAGAACGCTCGTCAGGCACTGCTCGATGTGTTCCTCTTCGTTGCGAACAGGAATGATCACCGAAACGCACGGCAATTGTTCAACAGATTTGCTGTAATGACCCACAGAACTTCTCTCCATAGCTCAGTGTTTACAGGTTGCGTTTATTGTACAGCCCTGCCGTCCGCAGGCACCCATACCGCTTCTGCTTGCCGGCCAGCCCTGCATATCGGCGCCGAGCAACTCTGCGTCAACCCACCTGACTGGCCAAGTGGCGTAGGCTGGCGCACCGGCTCCACCAGCTTGCACCGCTGGCCTTCCGAACTCAGGCCCTGGTCCCACACATACCGCCCGGCAGCCCGGACTCAAATGGCGAGCATTCTCTCGCTCCTTCTTACTAGATATGCTTTATCGAACCTGGACTGAATTGGTCTGGCCGGACAACCAGCTACCACAGTCCATGGTTCCACGTCGTGCACAACCACACTGCCAGCACCTACCATGGCCCCGCGTCCGATTCGAACCCCGGGCAGAATAACTACGCACGCGCCAACAAAGGCTGTCGACTCTATGTGGATTGGCCGTCCGCTCGGCCAGGGTGGGCCATGAGCTATGAATGTTACCCGATACGCCACATGGGCGTGGTCCTCAATGATGATCTGAGCAGACTTGTACTCATCCAGGTAGCACTCCAGGCCGATAAACACCCGTCTCCCTACGCGCGCTCCTGCCTGCCGATATAGTGCAATGCGCAGCGGCGTGAACAAGCAGTGGCGCGCGAGCAAGTGGCTTACTTTTCTCCAGAGTTTTAACAATATCCCAATGGACTTCATCACAATACTCAACCTCTCATCCTGCCAGCAGATTGAACCTCATATACTCGGTGGTTCACCCTTTAACCCTCATCGCCCAGGGCACAATATAACACTGCTGCCTTGGCATCGCTTTCCAGAGATCCAGGCTAAAGCTTTTGGAACATCGCCTCCAGTGTGCGCCCCATGCCAATCAATTCCTCCGTCGTATAGAGACAGTGTAGTAGCCACCACTTCCAGCTTCTCGACCGATCGGGATGCTTCCAGATCTCCATTCTTCCGTGCATGGCTCGGACGAACACCGGCCGCAGATGCGCGCGCCGGAAACAGTCCGCTAGGCTACGCTTGCAGAACCCAATCCAATGATACGGTGAAGAGAATGGTGTGAGCCGCCTATTATGCCCGCGAAGTGCCTGTACTAGCCCCAGCACCCGCGAGGATAAGCCGTTCTCATTGGGAACAACGATGTAGGCCGCTCCCCCGACCCGAAGGATTCTGGCTATCTCGCTCGCGAACTCTGCAGGCGTGGGTACATGTTCAAGGACGCTGTCCAAATAGACTGCGGCGAAGCGGGAATCCTCGTAGCCTATCGACTCCAAAACACCTACATCAACTGGTGCTCCTGAGGCCTTTTCCGCCGCCTTGGCCAAGGGCTGAGAAGTCTCGAGGCCCCGGCATTTCCACCCACGGGCCCGGGCTATGCTAAGCATCCGTCCTTCACCGCACCCGACGTCGAGAAGCTCGCCATCTTCCCCCACCAGGTCAGCGATCAGACCAAGACGCCGCTCCGCATCCCGCCATCTGCGCTCCTCCCATCGAGGCGGATTCTGAGGAAAATAGTCTTCGTCATACAATCTGTCGTACTGCTCCGTTGTCAGGAATGGCATAGGTTGGACGTAGTACAGACCGCAAGCTTTGCAACGAACAACCTTAGCCGCAGGAATCTCCACTGCGTCCCCGAGTGCCTGGCGAAATCTGTCACCAACGGGAACTACCCCGAGGGACTGATTGATCTGAAGTTTACAGACTGGACAGGAAACTTCACGAAATATCTCTCGGCTCAAGTCTTTGCCCTCCTGTTGTGCACGCCGAACGCCAACGTGAGATAGCTCGACCTCAACGGACGAGACACTTCTCTATCTATGCCAGGTCTTGAGCCTTTGCCAAAGTATCAGAAACGCCGTAGCCAGAATTACTCCGGCCAGATTTCCGGCGATGTCCTGGAGGTCGGTACCTCGCCCGGGTACGACGCCCTGATGGACTTCGTCCAACAGACTGTAACTCAGGGCCACCCCTGCTCCTTGCACAGCAGACAACCAGGTCGCTTGTCGGGGCCAGGTGTTGCGAATGGCAGCGATGGTAAGCAAGGCTAATCCTGCGTAAAGGCCCAGATGCCAGAAGAAATCAGGGACTCCAGTAGCGTTAATGGGATCAGTAAGACGGGGGCCAATACTCGACAATATCCATATGCCAATCATGTAAACAGCGACAGCAGTCCATAGAAGAATGCCGAGAAGACGATGGTTCTCACTGGTACAGTTGCTGCCTTGAGGCTGATACCACACACACATAGTCTGTTGTCGCTTTCGCCCTCGGGAACATAGGAATGACAGTGCCCAGGGATTGGCAGGAGTCCTTTTGTCTTGTCTCAGGCCGCTGCCAGCAGGTTGTTGGCCTCTTCATACTGTTCGGGCCGACCGATATCAATCCAGAATTCATGGATGGGATAAGCTATGACCTCAGAACCGTTATTACACAAGTCCTCTATGACATCGGTCATCTGATAAGGCTGGCCGTGGGGTATGCAGTCTATGGCTTCTGGGCTAAGCACCGCTATTCCCGCAAAAATGTCGTATTGTAATTCAGGCTTTTCGACAATGCCGGCAATCCCATCACCGGTGGATTGCAAGATGCCGTATTGGATCTTCACCGAATGCGACACCGTGCATACTGTCAGAGCGGGATTGCGGTTCTGATGTGAGCGATAAATCTCCGCAAGGGATGCTTCCGTGAGTATATCGCCATTTATGACCAGGATTGGCTCTCCACCCAGATTTTCTATTAGGCGCAGGGGACCAGCGGTGCCCAGGGGCTGTTCTTCGCGAGAATAGCGAATATTGACTTTGAAGTCAGAACCGTCGCCAAAGTACGATTCAATCATCTCTCCTCGGTAGCCGGTAGCAATATGAATGTCGTAGAAGCCGTCTCGCCGGAGCTGCTCTATTATGAGCTGCAGTATGGGTCTATCGCCGACCGGCAGTAGCGGCTTGGGAACTAATTTAGTCAGGGGACGCAGGCGCTTGCCCTCGCCCCCAGCCAATATAGCTGCCCTCACTGTCATCCTCCTTCAGAATACGTAATCATCGGGACTGTACAGGGGTAGCCGGTTAGAAATCCAATCGATTGTAAGTTGCAACCCTTCGTCCAGCTCTATCTGGGGCTGCCAGCCCAGAAGCTCTGCGGCCTTGCTGTTATCAGCCAGAAGCTGCTGCACCTCACTTGCCTGCGGGCGAATCCTGGTCGCATCAAAGACCAGTTCGACATCTCGGCCCACCAGGTCAATGATCCGATGACCAAGATCGCCTATGGAGATGTCCTGGCCGCTGCCCAAGTTTATGGTCTGACCTTCGAGATCCTCGCCATATCCGGCAGCTATTAAGCCAGCTACTGTATCCGAGACATATGTCAGATCCCGGCGGGGATGGGTGGCACCCAGATATACTTCGTCCCCGGTCAGCGCCTGGGCGATGATAGTGGGAATCACCGCCCGATCAGACTGGCGCGGACCGTAAGTATTGAAGGGCCGCACTGTCACCACACCAAGCCCGTAGGACCGTCCGAATGACTCAGCTATCTTATCGGCCGCAATCTTGCTGGCTGAATAGGGCGACTGGGCGCACAGTGGATGTTTTTCGTCGATCGGAACATACTGTGCGCTGCCGTACACCTCACTGGTGGAGGTATGAACAACCCGATCCACTCGTGCGTCGCGGGCAGCCAAGAGTACGTTCAGTGTGCCCTGTACGTTCGCTTCAAGTACATCCCGCGGGTGCGCGTAGGAGTAGGGGATCGAGATGATAGCGCCAAGATGAAAAACTACTTCCGTCCCCTCAACTGCCTCCCGCACAGCTTCGGGGCTGGTAAGATCAGCCATTACTATCTCCAGACTCTCCCGCACCTCATAGGGCAACATCTTGAGAAGACCGGGATCATTGCGCGAATTGTAGCACACAAAGCAGCGCACCTTTGCGCCCTGCCGCGCCAGCTCTTCAACGAGATGACTACCAATAAATCCACCCGCGCCAGTTACCAACACAACGCTGCTGTCAATATTCATTCGCTATGCTCAGCCTCCCCCGCGTAGGTGATAAAGCCCATTCGCAGGTACAGCATCGCCATGGCCAGGTAAACCCCTGTCGCAACGGCTAATGCCGCCCACCAGGGCAGAAGTGAAATGGGGATAGCAATAATTCCCAAAGCCGCCCCGGCCCCGTAAGAGCCCAGTGCGACTGTCCGCTGGGAAAGGCCATACCGCGCTATCAGTTGGTTGTAGTAGTGCCCCAGGTCACCACTAAACATTGACTGGCGATGGCTGGCCCGGCGGACCATAGACGAAAGGGTGTCGAATATCGGGATTCCCAGAGCAATTGCTACCGCAAACAGAATCGAAAGCCGCGCGGTGCTGGTTACCATTGCCAAGGGAATCGTGGCCAGCAGAAACCCCAGAAAGAGGCTGCCGGCGTCGCCCATAAAGGTCACGGAGGGGTAGAAATTATAGACAAGGAATCCTGCGCTGGCCCCGCTGGCCACCGCTGATAGTATGGCGGTGTTGACAGCACCGTGGGCAAAGGCGATCGCAGCCAAGGAAGCCGCCGCCAGTGCGGATATGCCAGCGGCCAAACCATCCATCCCGTCAATGAGATTAATTGCATTGGTGACGCCCACGATCCATATCACAGACAATGGCAGACAAAAGGCCAGCGCAAGAACATGAAGGTGCACGCCACCAGCAACAACCGCACCGGCGGCAAGCACCTGAATTGCCATCTTCCCAGACCAGGGAAGCCGGGCCAGGTCGTCCAGCAGGCCGGCCAGACACATTGCCGCTGCTCCCACACCAATTGTAACCGTGGGCCACAGCGAATTCACTGTAGCTGCCTGTAGCTGCCAGAGAGCGATCCCGACGACTAACACTGCCCCACATATCGCTAGCCCGCCGGCGGTAGGCACTGGCCGGCAGTGAACCGCAGAGCTACCTGCCGACGGCTGCGCCACTATCATCCCGGATCTGGCCATTTTCACGTAGACTGGTGTCAAGGCCAGCGCAGCTAACGCTCCTGCTATTCCTGCTAGCCACACAGATATGTTCAAGACCTCCCCAATGTATGATTAGGCTATGTTGCTTTTCGTCCATCTGGACAAACCGGGCTCATCCCCAAGCCCGGCTTCCCACTTGCCCGACTTCGCTATTCCTCTTTGCTCTGATAGTAGTAACTATAGTAGTAAGAGTAATAGTAGTGGCCGGCCTGCCGGGTTACCTTATTCAGTACTGCGCCAATGGTGCGGGCGTGAGCGCGAGCAAGTACATCCCGAGCCTCCGCTACCAGTCTCCTGCTGACACCGCCCTGCTCTATCACCAAGAGCACCCCATCCGACTGTGAGGCCAGGGTGGGGGCATCGCTTACCATGATTATCGGTGGGGTGTCGTATAGTACCAAATCTGCTTTGTTTGCTAGCGCCTGGCACAGCTCCATCATCTTGTCAGAAGCCAATAGTTCTACGGGATTCGGAGGGATAGGGCCGCTGGGCAAAAGCCACAGCCCCTCGATTTCCGTAGCAGCCAACACCTCCTCAATGCTTCGGCCACTGGCTAATACAGTGGTCAGACCTTCTGCATTATCTGTGCCAAAGCGTTTATGAAGTGCCGGTCGGCGCAGGTCAGCATCAACAACAATCACCTGTTTTCCTTGCCGGGCCATCGTCAGTGCCAGGTTGGCAGTCACAAATGTCTTGCCCTCTTTTGCTCCTGCCGATGTTATCACCAGGCTCTCAACTGCCTGGTCAACCGAAGCGAAGTTCAGATTGGCATGGATGGTTTGAAAGGCCTCAATTAACGCAGACTTCGGTTCAGCCCTCGTGACCAGCATAGGCTCGTCTTCGGACAAGCGGGGCACTGTCCCCAGCAGCGCTGCGCCTATAAGCTCGTCGATCTCGTCAGGATCCTTGATGGTGTCATCAAGATATTCAACCAAAGAAGCCAGCATAATCCCCAGGATCAGTCCGAAAATACAGGCCAGGGTGATGTTAAGCTTTTTTCTAGGTTTGATGGGAAATTCTGGGACCACCGCTGACTCCACCAGGCGAGCACTCGAGAGCCTCATCGCCTGTGCTACCCGTACCTCATGATACTTCTCCAGCAGAAGTGTATACACTCGGTCGGCAACGTTCTGGGCCCGAACCAGCCGGGCCAGCTCTTTCTCTCTGCTAGGCATATCGTTTAGCTGGGCCTCGGCTCGCCCCAGTATTCGTCCTAACGCTGCCACTCGCTTGCGCGCCGCTACTGCAGTGGCTGTGTTGCGAGCAGCATCAGTTAACAGCTCGTCGTGCACTGGGCTAGTGCCTCTAGTAGTAGAAGCCAGGACTGTCCTGAGCTGTTGCAAGAGCTGTTGCTTCAAATTATCTATCTGGGCGTCCACTGCCCGCACGTTATGACTCTCTGTGGCATACTCCTCCAGCAAACCAGCCCGCTGCGCCTCTAATCGAGCCAGTTCCACCTGCAATTCCTCCACTATTGGATTAGGCTTTTCCGTAGAATCCCTCAACCGAAACCGTTGCTGCTGCGAAAGTTTCTCTTCTATAACCTGACTGCGCGCGGAGGCCGCTTGGGCTGCTGCCTCCGCAGAGGCCAGCTCGCCCTCCAACTTCCCCAGTACCTCGATTTGCTGGCGAGTCTCCTCGTCAAGGTCACTTATCCCCTTGCTGCGCTTGTAGTGCTCTGTTTGCTCCTCGGCTTGAGTTAGTTCGTTCTTCACCGCAGCTAACTGCTGCTCCAGGAAAAGGGAGGCACTTTCAGCCGACGCACGGTTGTAGTCCTGATTCCACAATATGTAATTCTCTGCGACCGAGTTGGCGATATCCCTCGCAAGCTGTGGGTCCCTGTCCTCTGCGTGAATTTCGATTACATCGGTATCGCGAAACGTCTCAATTGATACTTGCGCCCTAAGCTTCTCTATGCCTACCGGGAGGTCCAAGTCCTGTATCACTGCCTCAAGAACAGGTCGCGTGGTTATCAGCCGCTTATGAGTCTCTATCGTCGCGGCGCGGGTCATGTCCAGACCTTGTGCGACCATCGGAAGTTCTTCATATCGCCCGAAGCTGGGACCCTCGGTCTCTACTAGCAACGCCGCCGCTGCCCTGTATACGGGCGCTTGAAGAAATGAACCAATCGCTACAATACCAACCAGAACAATAAAGACTTCGATGACTATCCATCTGCGTCTCTGGATGATTTGAAGGTATTCGCGTAGCCCTATCTCAGACGATGATTCGGACAAAATGCTGACTCCTTTCAGACAACCATAGAGATTCTCAGGACGGAAAGCTGGGCGTACGCTTGGCCAACTGTGTCCTTAGAACTTGCCAAATAGCCAAAATAGATTGGCCGCGGAAGTTAGTATATTGGTCCAATCCTGCCAATGAAGCTCTTTGGACTCGGGCACAAAGATGATGTCGTCATCTTGGATGACCAGCACCTCAGGATCGCCTCGTCCTTCCATAATCTCCTGAAGATTAACCGGCTTGGGCTGGATGTCCGGTGAGGTCTTGTGCATCACCAGGGTATGTTCAGGAGCTGACTTCTCTGGAACAACGCCTCCGGCTTTGCTAATCATGTCAAGGATTGTGTCTCCGGCTTCAATGGTATAGACACCCGGGTTACCAACTGCGCCGAAAACTGCCGCGCGCTTTCGGTTGGTGGGAACTATCACCGTATCACCAGGTGCACATAGTACGTCCGGTCCAGCTGTTCCCTCCCGCAACAGCGGCTCACAGTTGACGGTACACTGTTGTCCATTTGGGCTGATAATGTGAATGTGTTGCAGGTCAGCCGCTTTGGTGACTCCTCCTGCCATCGCTAGCACAGCTGAGAGCTTTTCTTTCTTGCTCAGGTAGTATGAGCCGGCCTGGCCAACTTCTCCCAGCACGGCCACTTGATTTCTGGCCTCTAAGACAAGGAGTGTATCTCCTGTGCCCATTCTGATATCTGCCTGAGGATGCTGGCCGGATAAGATTCCCGCCAGATCTACCGGTACGGTAGTCTGATCTGGTCTAATCAGCAGTGCTTGGGTTTTGTTGGCTGTGGTTCCTCCGCTTTGTGGATCTTCGACAAAGCCGCCAGCCATAGCCAGGGCATCGGATATATTGCTTCTGTCCGGCAACTGATAGCTGCCTGGATTCTCCACCTCCCCGACTACACTGACCAGATTGCGCCGCTCAATAACCAGTGTGTCTCTGGGCTGCAGGACAATATCCCCGGAGTCAGCGGCGCCCGCCAATACCTTGCTCAGGTCAACAGATTGGGGGGCTTTACCGCTGCGAAACAGCTTCGCTGTCTCTCGCGAGGCACTGGCTGTCAACCCTTCGGCCAGAGCAATGGCCTCCCGAACGCCGACCGCCTCGTCTTTAGGTAAGCTATACGCTCCGGGCTTTTCCACCTCACCCAGTACATATATCTGGCGGGTCCGGTATCTGATCACGTTCACTGTCACGTCTGGATTGCGCAGTTGACCTCTCAGAGCCTCAGTGAGCGCTGCAGTGATTTCGCTGACCGTCTGCCCTTCGGCTACGACCTCGCCCGCGTACGGATATGAGAATTTACCGTCAGGGCGGATTTCTATCGGGTTGCGAGAATCAAAAGTGAGGTCGGTATGGCCGGCTACCGTTATCTGGAGCACATCGCCAGCCCGCAGACAGTACGGGGCCGTGGCCGGCTCTGCCCCAACAGGATAGGCCGTACCCATCACCCACAGCAGGACTAAGACAGACAGAACACAATTCGTGCGGAAGCAGCTCATCATCGAGAAGGTCCCCCCTTCGTCGTAGAAGCGACCAGTACTAGGCACGGACGCAGAGAAATAGTCTACGGGCCGATTTCGCAGGTGTCTGGGCCAATGACACAGGATGACTCACCAAATAGTTTCAGTTAGCATTCCTGCTGGCGTCAGGCCCATTGCTGCAATTTCCGCGCCATTCGTAGCACACTCAGAACTCATCGGAAGGCAAAGGGACCTGAGACGGCGAAATAACCATATGCGATAGGGTCAGAATCCAGGGAGGCCGCCCTGACGGTTGTAGAGGGGTTCAGGCTGGCCTGACGAGGAACAGAAAAGCCTACGACAATTACCAGGAAGATCGTCTCCCGCATCTTCTCCGCTGTTTTGGAGTCAATCCTCACTAAGTTCTCGGACCCCAGAAAGCCACCTATGCTGGTGCCCAGTCTCAGCGCTGCTGGCAAAGTTCGGGATCCACCTCACCTATCATCCCCGCCAGCAGGCATACTAGCATCTGTTGCACAGTTGTAGGAAGTACGGCTCTCCGACCGAGGGTGTATGTTGCAGGACTGAAAGCACTGGGGTAGGGCAATGGTAGGGTAGAAGTCGTATCAGAGCGGAAACTCTAACAGGTATTGGCCTCAAACGACAAGAAACACTATTCTAGCGTCGGACGGTATACCCTCCACGACGAACAAAGCCGAGCACCGTTGCATATAATCCCGATGTCACCGGCAAGTCAGGCCTTTAGGGGCAGGGTTCCGTGCTCCTTAATGAACCCCGATATCGTCGTCAGGCTCGTTTGCCAGCGGTCTTCGGGTATATTCTCGGTGATGCCGACCAGGAAGCGGTCACCGGGAGCCACGTCACGGAGCATCTGGCGGCAGTAGGCTTGGATCTTCTCGGGCGGCTGCAAGTGCAGCGGGGAGGGGAAGTTCGTCCAGATGATTTTGTCTGCCCAGACTTGACGCGCCTCGGCCAGGTCTAGGTCGCCATCCGGAACCGCGGAGAATGCTTCTATGCAGTCGAGCTTGCTGTCGGCCACGGCCGGTGCGAGCAGCTTGATATTGCCGTCCAGGTGCACGAACATCAGCTTTCCCTTGGCGTGGAGTATCTCGGCGAACTCATCGTAGCACGGCACGCAGTAGTCCACGAAGCGCTCCAAGCCCATCATCTCGCTGGTGACGCCGTCCCCGTACTTGAAGAACATACACGGGCTGTTAGCGCACAGCTCGTACTGCTCACGGCGCCGCTCGTTCAGCAGGTCATACAGGCCGTAAAACTCGCGCGGGTGATCTACCATATGCAGCGCCCACAGTTCATGGCCGAGCAGGTAGACCAGCATGTGCATCAACGGCGAATGGCCTGGAAAGCTGTAAACCAGCCCGTCCTCCCCAAAGTTCTCAACCTGGGCTAGATAGCTGTCGTGGCAGGGCTCATACACCTCATCGCGCACCATGAACTCGACAACTTCATAATCCTCCGGGCACTTGAGGAGGAACTCGCAGCGCAGGCTCGTGTCGTACGCACCACCGGTCCGCAGCAGCTCGGTCACCGAGCCGACCGGTGTGTGGTAGGTTTGGCGGATGAAGAGCCGCCCGTCTATCCACTCCTCACGCGTCTCGAACTCGACGTTTGGGCGCGTGGTAGTGAAGACCGGCCAGTGAGTCATTAGTGCTAGTCCCTCTTCTCGAAGGTGCCGCTCAGTCCTCCCCCTGGGCAGCAAATTGGTTGCGTCAGGTCGAGTGCCAGCGTAGCAGGTGAAGGGGATGCGGTCCGGCATCTCGCCGCGCAGGGCCGACATGACTCGCTCTCGGGGGGTCATAAGTTACCCGGAATTACCCATATGGTTTGTTGCGACTGCCAACATTCGCCGAGTGACACAGTGATTCCTCTCCTTCTCACGGACTTGCCTGCGAAATGTGAGTTTGGACCCCTCTTGGCGGTCATATTACCCCTTACCCCGGATTAGGTAACATGGGGGGCTTGCGGATTTCCCCGAGAACCTGGGGAGTGTGATCAGTGCCGATATGGCACATTAGCACGTCGTTGGCCGGCAACCGGATGGCGTAGCCGAAGCTCTCTTGTTCCAGGTACTCGTAGACCTCCGGCTTGTCTCAAGAAGCGGATTCCCCGCAAAATCCGTTTATCCTGTATGCAGATTACTATACTCGCTGATCTGTTGGGCAGTACGCACTGGTTTTGATAGAGGCTATTCTATCCGCTGCACTGGCGGCCCTCGGCTAACCCAACTATGGAGCAGTCTGCACAGTCAGATGGGCATCCTGTTCGCCCAGTGCGACGAACTCTTCCAGAATCGCCGCCGCGTTTTCTGTGGGCGTTTCCGGTTGCAGGTCCTTTGCACCGGCAAGTATATATCCGCCGTCCTGGCGCATATGGGCGGCGAGCTTGCGGATTTCTTTCCGCAGTGCTTCCGGTGTGCCGAACGGGATTATACTTTGGGACCCCAATCCGCCCCAAAATGTCAGTTGGTCACCGAAGCGATCCTTAAGTTCGTATGGGGCCATGCTCTGGGCCTCGGGTTGGACAGATTCAAGCACATCCAGTCCGATTTCAATCAAGTCAGGAATAAACTCAACTATTGATCCACAAGAGTGGTGAAGCACGTACTTGCCCGCATTTTTCACCTTTGCGTATAGCCTGGCATAGTGAGGCTTCAGCACTTCCCGCCACTGTTGCGGATTTATGATGGGACCCCGTTGGTCGCCCCAATCGTCGCCGAAGAAGATCCCATCTACCGGCAAGTCCAATACCCGGTCAAGTACTTTGTCAATATGTTGCTCGGCGACGGCTGCAATCAGATCCGCGAAGAATTGTGGTTCGGTCACAGAGTCTATCAAGATCTCAGTGAAACCCCTTAACACCCAACTGCGTTCGAACAGGCCGAAAGCTACACCAGTGACTGTAAAGCAATCGGCATTTTCTTGGAGCGCCTCTTGTACATCTCGCTCCCACTCGCTGGTAAGAAAACGCTCAACATCAGGGAAGCGATATCCTCGGAGAGAGGGGCTTTTCAGGACAGGTTCTACCACTTGTATTGGTCGGAGGTCTGTCCGCCACACCGACCCAAAGTGATCTTTGCGGAAAACAGGACCTGGTCTGTGGATTCGCCGACCATCATATTCATTAAGGCCGGTGCATATGGCTATATAATTGTGAAAGCTTTTTCGCCAATCGGCACTGCCATAATAGCTGTCCATTCGTTCAGCTATATCACTGTCAGGTGCCCAGCCAAATGTGTATGGGCACAATGACGTTTCCTCATGTCTGATTGCAGATATTACAGTCCCTTTTCGGTCAATTTCCATTTGATGTCTGCTCCAGTAATGTGTAACCCGATTGGTCAACCGTGTTACGTGGATGTTCGTCTTGGTCTCATTGGGAATTCCCTGCTGCAGTTAGTATGTTCTTCGAACAGGTCAGGAAGTCCTCCTTATGCTGGCAATCTGTCCGGGAAAACCAGCCAGTCGTTTTGCGGCATTCGAAAGCTGGATCAATTGCCCACCGCTGTCGAAGCTGACCTTGCTGCCATGAAACTGCAGTGGTTTCCTGCAGTCAAATTCCACCTTCAGACCACCTGTTGTGCATGACGACTCACCTCGTGCCTGAAGTATGCCCGCCGACGCTAAACTTGTCAAATCAATGATGCAACTGCAACTTCTGCGGACTACTAAGCACGCACAACGGACAGCGCCTGCCCAAGTCGGGGGCACAATCACATCCCCAACGTCGCCTTGTCAAGATGCGCAACTGATCCGGATATCATGACCGATGCAGCCCCCGGCCCCAAATCACAGCAACTAAACCCCGTATTTGTCATATCAAACAGGGAGGAACTGAGCAAGAGCGCCAATAAACACACGAGAGAATGGATACTCGGCAATTGCAGCTTTGGGGCAGAATCTTCTTCAGAAATCTTCCAATCTCGGGTTTGGTTAGCTAAATGATCCGCAGCAGGAGGAATTAGCGCAGGACACAAAGAATGTTAGACGCAGCAACAGAGGATATGGGAAATTCCAGCTAGAAAGGATTACCCAAACGAAAGGACGAAATAAGCCATGAGAATTTGGAAGCAGACAAAGCCTACAATCTTAGCTGTATCCTTACTAATCGTCGGAGTGCTGTTGGGAGGTACAACCTGTATGAACGCAGCAGAGTTCCCCAACAATGAGCGGCGTATTCTGTATAACAGTGATGGGGGTGGCACATTCGGCGAGTTCATCCAGCACACGGGTGATCCTGACGAGGCGAAAGCCATCTTGGAACAGTCCATAGATGAGCTGGCTGAGGCGGGAGTGGATACGTTGGCGTTGTGTGTGACTACCCGATTCATAGCAAGAATAGGGCCTTCCTAAGTTCTACCAGACCCAAACCCCTTTCAGGGGAATTGGGGCGCTATCTCTAAGAAGTATGATCCAATTGATATTATTATCGACCACTCCCATCAGCAGGGCATGGAATTTGTCGCTTGCTTGCGGATGAATGACCGCCATGGGAACTGGCCGAGTGGCTCTGGGCCGCCTGTGGGTAGCTTTATCACGGAACATCCGGAATGGCAGTTGCAGGGCAAAGGCGGGGGTCCGGCTCTCAACTATGTCTATGAGCCGGTACGCCAGAAGATGCTAGCCTATATCGAGGAGCTGCTGGCCGACCACGACGTAGACGGCATAGAGTTCGACTGGATGCGCTGGTGCCACATGTTTGAGCCGAGCGAGGGTGAGCAGAACGCGCATTTACTGACCGATTTCACCCGCAAGGCTCGTCAGTTGTTAGATGCCGCGGCCCAGCGGCGGGCGCGCAGCCGGCTCCTCCTGGGGGTGCGGATGCCCCAGACGCTGGAGGAATGTGACTATCTGGGCTTTGATCTGGCGAGCTGGATTAAGGAGGGGCTGGTAGATTACGTAGTGCCTGGTGACTTCCTTAACCTCGACGCCAATATCAAGGTTGAAGAGTTTGTCAAGCTAACCGGGGGCACCGACTGCAAAATCTACCCGGCGCTTTTCCCCTGGCCCTCCTATGATGATCGGGTGAGAGTGGTGACGTTAGCTCAATACGGGGCTGCCGCGCAGAATTTCTATACACACGGGGCCGATGGAGTCCAGTTCTATAATTACCAGGTACACTGGCAAAGACGAACAGATGATGGTCCGGCCCCGTGCCGGTGGCTTACTTTTGCCTGGATGTGGCCAAAGGCACTGAGCTATTTCCGAGAGTTGCACGATCTCGAGACGATCAGCCAGGGTGACCGCCACTACCTGTTCTATCCCCTATGGCCAAAAAGGGAAAACCTGAGAGCTCCCACTTTTGGTGATGCGACCAGTCCCTTCACTTGGAAGGATGAGCGCATAGTGCTGGACCGCGCACAGCCGGCTGCGCCGGGCAGCCAGC
>JAUVZM010000024.1 GCA_030602615.1 bacterium | reverse complement strand
GCAGCGTTGCGCGCATCAGCGAATCTGTGCTAAACTATGGGGCAAGGTGAGCAGAGCATAACTGCAGGCTCTTGCAATACTTGGCACGAGTGCTTCTGATATGGCTGATTCTGGCCGTGGTATCCTGTTGGTGGTATCGGGGCCGTCCGGAGTAGGCAAGGGGACGGTCATTAGTGGCTTACTGGAGCGATATCCGGACGTTGAGCTGTCTGTTTCTTGTACAACCCGTCCGCGGAGGCAGGGTGAGGTCGACGGGGAAAACTACCACTTTATCAGCGATAGCGAATTCGAGCAGATGCGCCGGTCGGGGGAGCTCCTGGAGTGGGCTCAGGTCCACGACCGCCACTTTTATGGCACACCGCGCGAGCCGGCAGAGCAAGCCCTGGCTATGGGACGAACACTGGTGCTGGAGATTGATTATCAGGGGGCCAGGTCAATCCGCGAGCAACTCGGCGACCAGGCCGTGCTGGTCTTCGTAGCACCGCCCTCCTGGCAGGCGCTGATTGAGCGGCTGCGCAAGCGACATACTGAGTCGCAGCAGGCCATTGTAGAGCGCTTGGCCAGTGCCCGCGAGGAAATTGAGAATATGGGGATGTACAATTATGTGGTGGTCAATGACAAACTGTCGGAGGCGATCGAGCAGTTGGTCAGTATCCTGCTAACGGAGCAGCAGACTATAGAACGATTCGACTGGCGGCGGCTGCGCGATGAGCTGCTTGCCCAGGCCGATGAGTGGGGATAATCGCGGCACGTAGTGCTTAAAGAGAATTATGGGTGAGGAATTGACCGGAGAATTTGACAGGGCGTTGCAGGGACGGCGTATTGTGATCGCCGTCACCGGAGGCATTGCCGCTTACAAGGCCTGCGAGCTTGTTAGCAGGCTGAGGGGCGCTGGTGCCGAGGTGCGAGTGGTTATGACGGAAAATGCTCGCCGGTTCGTGGGCGAGGCCACTTTTCGCGCGCTCAGTGGTCATCCTGTTTGCTGCGATATGTTCGAAGAGCCGGCCAGCGATGAGATAGCCCACATTTCTCTGGCTGAATTCGCCGAGGTCGTAGCGGTGGTGCCGGCCACGGCCAATATTCTAGGTAAGGTGGCGGGAGGCATATGCGACGATTTCGCCAGCACCGTCGTCTGCGCGGCGCGCGGGCCGGTGATAATGACGCCGGCGATGAACTGGGCAATGTGGCAGAATCCGATCGTCCAGAGCAACTGCCAGAAGCTGCACGAGCTGGGCTATCGCATCGTTGCTCCGGAGGTAGGGCGGTTGGCCTCTGGGGAAGAAGGTCCCGGGCGCCTGGCTGGTTTGGAGATGATCGTGGCCGAAATCGCGCAGGCTCTGGATGAATCCGCCCGTGACTCGTCTCTGGCTGGTAAGCAGGTATTGATTACGGCAGGGCCGACGCATGAGTATCTTGACCCGGTGCGCTTCATCAGTAACCCCTCTACTGGCAAGATGGGCCTTGCCCTGGCGCGGACAGCTCTTGCGCGGGGTGCGCAGGTAACAGTGGTCAGTGGCCCCACTGAGTTAGAGCCTCCCGCACAGGCAGAAATGGTGGGCGTAGAAAGCGCCGCCGATATGCATCAGGGGGTGATGAGCCGCCTGTCCGAGGCGGATATCTTCATTGGTGCGGCTGCGGTGGCCAATTTCGCGCCGCGCCGCCGTGCCGACCAAAAGATAGCCAGCAGTGAACAGGACCTGACCGTTGAGCTGGCTCCGACGCCTCACATACTGGCTGATGTCGCTGCCAGTTCACAGCGTCCGCAGATTGTGGTCGGCTTTGCGGCAGAGACCGGGAATGTCCTGGAAAGTGCCCGAAGCAAGCTCTCTGAGATGAGCTTAGACCTGATGGTGGCCAATGATCTGACTATTGCCGGCGCCGGGTTTGGGGCGGAGACCAACGAAGTGACAATAGTGCGAGCTGATGGCACTATGCGCCAGGTAGCCAAATCGGCCAAGGATCAGGTTGCCCGGGTGATTATTGACGAAATCGAGCAACTGCTCGTCGCTGATGAGGAATAGCTGAAGGGAGAATAGACAATTGACCCGCAAGAGTTTCACATTTACCTCGGAGTCAGTCACGGAGGGGCATCCCGACAAAGTTTGCGACCAGATTTCCGATGCGGTATTGGACTACCTGCTGGCTGAGGACCCGAATTCGCGGGTAGCAGTGGAAACGCTGGTAACCACCGGGACTTGCCTGGTCGCCGGTGAGGTAACCACGACCGGGTACTGCCCAGTGGAACATGTAGTACGCGAGACAGTAGGCGAGATCGGCTATACCCGGGCCAAGCACGGTTTTGACTGTGAGACTATCGGCGTGCTGACGGCTATTCACGAACAGTCGCCGGAAATCGCTCAGGGCGTAGACATTGGAGGCGCCGGGGACCAGGGGATGATGATTGGCTATGCTAGCAACGAGACGCCCGAATACATGCCGATGCCGATTATGCTGGCGCACAAGCTGTGCCGCCGGTTGGCGAAGGTGCGCAAAACCGACCAGCTTGGCTATCTACGGCCCGATGGCAAAAGCCAGGTGACGGTTCGCTATGAAGATGGCAAGCCAACCGAGGTTGTCAAGGTTCTGCTCGCTGCACAACATCGGCCCGACGTGGGCCAGGAGCAGCTTCGCGGCGACTTGATCGAGGCAGTCGTCCTTCCGGTCATTCCCGACGAGTTGCGCGCCGACGGTCTGGCTGACAATGTTTTTGTAAATCGCACCGGTAGCTTCTCTACAGGAGGGCCGCAGGCTGATAGTGGGCTGACCGGGCGCAAGATCATCGTTGATACCTACGGGGGCTGGGCGCGACACGGCGGGGGGGCTTTCAGCGGCAAGGACCCCACCAAGGTGGATCGCAGCGCCGCCTATATGATGCGCTATCTGGCTAAGAACATCGTGGCAGCCGGCCTGGCCGAGCGCTGCGAGGTGCATATTGCCTATGCCATCGGGGAAGTGGAGCCTTTCTCCTTCGATACGTTCTGCTTTGGTACCAATAAGATACCTGAAGAGCAGGTCACCGAGCTGGTGGTAGATAATTTCGACCTAAGCCCTAAGGGAATCATTGAACATCTCGACCTGCAACGGCCCATCTATAAAGCAACTGCCGCTTATGGTCATTTTGGTCGCAACGAGCCTGACTTCACATGGGAGAGGCTGGACGCAGTAGACCTGCTGCGGGAGAAGGCGGGACTCTGAACAGCCTGAGCCAACAACAAGGCAACTTGCTTGGCTCCGACGAGACCTATGCCCAGGTTCTTATTGACCGTGCCGCCCGCGCCGTCGATCGCCCTTTCACCTATACAATCCCATCCCGATTAGCCGAGCGCGTTGCCGTCGGCAGCCGCGTGCTGGTGCCGTTCGGCCCCCAGAAGCTGGTCGGTGATGTAGTCGGGTTTACCGACCAGGCGCCTCCGGCGAAGTTGAAAAGCATCATCAAGCTGCTGGACGACCAGCCTTTGTTTGACGTGGAGCAGCTTGATTTGGCCCGCTGGGTGGCCCAGCGCTATTGCTGTTCGTTGCGCGAGGCACTGCGGCTGGTTACTCCGCCAGGGGTCTCGCGGTCGCGGTTTACCACCATCGCGATGACTGATGAGGGTCGGCAGATCGAGCCTGAGCAGTTAGCGCGGGCACCGCGTCAGGCCCAGATATTTGATCTGCTACACAGCAGTGGCGGGGAAGAGGATCTTGACAATCTAATTCAGCAGGCTCAACAGACCGCCGACGGTAAGCTGTCTCGTGCGGCGGTGCTGTCGGCGGTGCGCAGCCTCGAAGAGAAGGGCCTGGTGGAAAAAAGGCGCGGGCTAAGTCGTCCCACCGCCAGCCGTCGCACCCGGCAGGTCGCCCGACTGTGCGATGACGATACAGATTGGACGCGGGTGATCGAGGAACTATCGGCGAGGGCCCCGCACCAAGCAGAGGTTGTCCGTGCCCTCATAGAATCGGACAGGCCGATACCGGTTGCTGAGCTGTCGCGCAGTGCAGTGGCGGCGCTGGCTGACAAGGGGCTGGTGCGAGTAAGCGAGCAGCGAGTGCAACGGATTCCGGAGGAGCCGGGCTTGGGTAATGTTGACGTCGAGGCCCTGCGGCCCACGCAGGCTCAACACGGGATTCTCCAGCGCGTGTGTGAGGCGGTACAGGCGCGCCGCTACGAGGCGCTGCTGCTGCATGGGGTGACCGCCA
The DNA here is from genome assembly GCA_030602615.1 of bacterium. GTDB lineage: Bacteria > Armatimonadota > Zipacnadia > Zipacnadales > Zipacnadaceae > JALGTD01. Next base: position 28,404 of record JAUVZM010000024.1, on the reverse strand, counting down.
GTGGCAAGACCGAGGTCTATCTGCAGGCCATCAAGGCGGCGCAGGCCGAGGGGCGCAGTGCCATCGTGCTGGTGCCGGAGATCGCGCTTACCCCGCAGATGGTGGGACGGTTTCGGGCCCGTTTCGGAGACAGTCTGGCCCTGCTGCACAGCGCCCTGAGTGCGGGCGAGCGCTACGATGAGTGGGATCGCGTGCAGCGCGGCGAGGCTGATATCGTTATTGGTGCTCGCTCGGCAATTTTCGCTCCTTGCCAGGATCTGGGCATAGTTGTGGTTGACGAAGAGCACGAGCATGCCTATAAACAGGAAAGTGCGCCCCGTTATCTGGCCACAGCAGTGGCCGCCGAGCGGGCGCGGCGCAGCAACGCGGTGCTACTGATGGGATCGGCCACACCATCGGTGGAAGCATATTACCGCGCCTGCCATGAGGACGGGCTTTCGCTTATGACCCTGCCGGAGAGGATTGACAATCACCCGCTTCCCCCGGTGGAGATTATTGACCTGCGTACCGAGACCTTGATGGGCAAGGGGGGCAGCTTCAGCCAGATGATGCTGGAGGCCATCGCCGACCGGCTGGGGCGCGGCGAGCAGACTATTCTATTCTTGAACCGCCGGGGTTTTTCGACGTTTGTGATGTGTCGTGATTGTGGCCACGTGCTGCGCTGCCCCGATTGTGCAGTATCGCTGACCTATCATCACGCCAGCCGCAGGATGCGCTGCCATCACTGCGACTACAGCCTGCCGGTGCCCGATTTGTGTCCAAACTGCGAGGGCTACGAGATCGGATTTCATGGTCTGGGTACCGAACGGGTGACTGATCAGGTAGAGCGGGAATTCGAGGGAGCGAACGTGGCGCGGATGGATCGGGATACCGTCAGTCGCAAGGGTGCTCACGGGGATATCCTGCGTTCGTTTGCCCGGGGCGAGGCTGACATTCTGGTGGGCACCCAGATGATTGCCAAGGGGCTTGATTTGGCGAACGTGACGCTGGTGGGCGTGTTGAACGCCGATGTTGGGCTGCACACGCCCGACTTCCGTGCAGCTGAGCGGACCTTCCAGTTGCTCACCCAGGTAGCGGGACGGGCGGGTCGGGCGGAGAAGCCCGGCGAGGTGCTGGTGCAGACCTACAATCCTGATCACTATGCCATCGTCACGGCCCAAAAGCACGACTATGTCGCGTTCTATGAACGCGAGATCAGGGCTCGTCGTCATAATCTATACCCGCCCTTTGTGAAGTTGGCTAACCTTATTTTCCAGGATGAAGACGAAGAAAATGCCGTCAACACTGCGCGCCAGGCGGCGGTTTGCCTGCAGGGTATGGGGGTTTTCTTCAAAAAAGGCGATGTCCAGTTTCTGGGGCCGGCACCCGCGCCCTTGCACAAACTGCGGGGCCGATACCGCTACCAGATGCTACTGAAAGCGGCCGATATGGAGCAATTGAATCAGACAGTTCGGGATCTGATGGAGGAGCTGGCTGATACCGGCTCCACGCAGGCAATATGCGATGTTGAACCGATGGATATGATGTGAAGCAACTCCTGCTGGGAAGTGACTGATTGTGGCTGCACCGCCAATTCGGATATATGGAGACCCGGTTCTGCGCACGGAGGCAAAGCAGGTTCGCGAGTTGGATGCTGAAGTGCACGACCTCGTCGAGCGGATGACTGCAGTAATGTGTGAGAATGAAGGTGTCGGACTGGCTGGTCCCCAGCTTGGCTCGCAGTTGCGAGTGATTGTGGCGCGGCCTGACACCGAAGAAGACACCGAGATCTTTCGGTTGATAAACCCTCGCATCATCGCCGCCGAGGGCAGCCAGGAGGGGATGGAGGGCTGCTTGAGCTTGCCCAGCTTGCGGGGCGAGGTCGAGCGGTCCGCGCAAGTTGCTGTGGAGGCGATAACTCCCGAGGGGAAGAACATAACGATCGAGGCAACGGGTCTGCTGGCCCGAGTCTTCGAGCATGAGATTGATCACCTCAACAGCGTGCTGTTTGTTGACAGGGCTGCTGCCGATACGCTGTGTTGGCTGATTCCTGATCCTGATGCCGAAGAGGGTTACCGGCTGGAGGAGACCACTATTGAAGAGGCCGAGCAGCGCTTCGCGCGGCTGCGGGCCAAGCGGCAGGCCCAGGGAGGAGCCCAGCAGTGAGGGTGGTTTTTTGGGGGACGCCCAGACTGGCAGCGCAGTATCTGTCGCCCCTGGCCGACCGTCAGGAACTGGTCGGGGTAGTGACCCAGCCAGATCGGCCTAAGGGGCGAAGTCGCGAGCCCAGTGCGCCGCCGGTTAAGCAGGAAGCTGTCAAATTGAGCTGCCCGGTGCTGCAGCCCGAAGATCTGCTGGACTGCGATTTTCAGGGGCAGTTGCGGCAGTTGGCGGCTGATGTCTTGGTGGTGGTAGCATACGGACGCATCCTGCCGCCCAGTGTCATTGAGATGCCTGACCAGGCAGCCGTGAATGTTCATTACTCGCTGTTGCCCCAGTTGCGGGGCGCTGCGCCGGTGCAGCACGCCCTGATGCAGGACTTGACAGAGACGGGTGTTACGGTGCAATATATAGGTGAGGAGCTTGATGCTGGCGACATCGTCCTGCAGCAGAGCATTCCTATCGAGCCTGGTGACAATACAGCTACACTGACTCAGCGCCTTACCGAGGTTGGTATTCGTCTGTTGCTGAAGGCCTTGGAGCTAATTGCCTGCGGCCAGGTCACAGCGCGGCCCCAGGATCATGCGGCGGCCACTTATGCGCCATTACTGACCAATGAGGATGGCATTATTGACTGGTGTCAGCCGGCCGGGGATATTGTCAATCAGATCCGGGCCTGCTACCCGTGGCCAGGGAGTATCTGCTCGCTGGGTGGTCGGAGGATTAAGATAACCAATGCCAGACTCGTTGCCCAGGCGGATTTTGAAGAAGGAGATTGCGGGCAGATTACCGAAATTAGGCTTGAAGATGGCTTCGTGGTGCAAGCAATGCCAGATGGGGTGTTGGTAACACAACTGCAGCCAGCCGGAAGACAACAGATGTCGGCTGCTGACTTTCTGCGGGGAGCGCGACTGGACAAAGGCGCACGATTTGAATCTGTTGATGTTTGAGTCAACAACCTACGGCAAGCTCTGATAAAATAGCGGATCGTTGTAATGGGGAGCTCCTTATGACTCAAATGTTGCAGGAAGCCGATGAGCTGCGCCGCAACGGAAAGTACGAACAGGCCCGCGAGCTGTACCAGCAGATCGTGGCCGACCAGCCTGATGAGCCGATGGGATGGTGGGGGCTGGCGCATGTGCTGATGAACCAGGGGGATTTTGAACTCGCTGGGGAGTATTTTCAGCGGGCTGCGAAGATAGCGCCCAACCATCAGCGCATACTCTACGATTGGGCAATGCTGCATACTATGCTGGGCGAATACGACGCGGCCCGCCCGTTGTTTGAGAAAGTTGTGGCGATCGACCCCAGTAGCAAAGAAGGGGCAGAGGCGCAGAAGCAACTGACCTACTACTAACCAGTGACAGGCTTTGGAGTACACCCATATATGTCCGATTACGTCACGGTGACCTTCGAGCCGGCAGGGGTAAAGGCAACAGTTCCTGTCGGCACTAATCTATATGAAGCTGCCCAGCAGGCGGGAGTTGAGATAAGTGGCTCCTGCGGTGGGCAAGGCACTTGCGGCGAGTGCCAGGTTATCCTCGCGGAGGGTAAGGTCAGCAAGCCTACCTCCCAGGAAAAGGAACTGTTGACTACTGCCCTTATTGAAGAAGGCACGCGCCTGGCCTGCCAGACCGAGTTGCTTGGTGACGCAGTTGTTCGTGTGCCGAGCGTACAGGAGGTTGTTGTCCGCAAGGCTCTGACGGCTGAATCAGTACGTTCGGTGCCACTTGCCCCTAATGTCCGGCGTTATGACCTTAAGGTCCCTACCGCCAGTCTCGACGATCAGCGCAGCGACTTTCGGAGATTGGCCGAGGCAATAACTGAGCAGCCCGCCAACCTGACGGCCACGGTGCAGTGTCTGCGTGGCCTGGCCTCTGCATTGCGGGCTGAAGATCAGCAGGTCGCGGTAACTGCGGTCGGCAGCCAAGTTGTGGACGTAAGACCGACCTCTCAGCGGTCGCCAGTCCTGGGGGTTGCCGTGGACATTGGCACATCCACGGTGGCAGTATATCTGGTGGATCTGGAGACAGGAGAAGCTCTCGTTACTGCGGCCGGCCAGAATCCGCAGACACAGTTCGGCGCAGATGTTGTCTCACGCATCCAGTACGCCAACAGCCACAGCGATGGCCTGACTGCGCTACGCAATGAGATCCTGGCCACTATTAATCAGTTGATTCGCCAGGCCGTGGAAGAGGCCGGCGCTGCGCTGGCTGATGTCTATGAGGCAACGATAGTTGGCAACACCTGTATGCATCATATCTTTCTGGGCCTGGAGCCGCGCTACTTAGCAGAGAGTCCCTACGTGCCGGTGACTGCTGAAGCAGTAAGCACGTCTGCAGATCGGCTCGGTCTTGAGATAAACCCACATGGCAACGTTTTCTGCCTGCCGTGCATAGCCGGTTTCGTGGGGGCTGATACTGTCGGTGTGATCGTTGCCAGTGAGCTGACGCGGCGTGACCGTCCCACCCTGGCGGTAGATATCGGAACTAATGGTGAAATAGCACTATGGTCGGGTGAGCGGCTGCTGACTGCCTCCTGCGCGGCGGGTCCGGCCTTTGAAGGCGCTCAGATCCACCATGGGATGAGAGCAGCTCCGGGCGCAATAGATGAAGTGTTTGTGGGCGGCGATGACCTGGCAGTGCATACGATTGATGACCAGCCCGCCCGGGGTATTTGCGGGTCGGGGCTTTTTGATGCCACGGCGGTGCTGCTGGAACTGGGACTGATAGATGCAAAGGGACATATAGTTGATGGCCAGAGTTGTGGGACTTTGTCCGACACCGTAGCGGGGCGTGTAGGGGGCGAAGCAAATGAACGCCACGTAGTTCTGGCTGATGCTGGGCAAAGTGCGAGCAGTCCAATAGTGCTGACCCAGCGGGATGTCCGCGAGATACAGTTGGCTAAGAGCGCGATTCGGGCATCAACAGAGATGTTGCTTGAGATGGTTGGCTTAAAGACGGACGACCTGGAAGAGGTGCTCATTGCTGGGGCCTTCGGCAACTTCATTAATCCCGCCAGTGCTCTACGAATGGGGTTGCTTCCTGAGGTGCCAGAGGGTAAAATAGCGGGGATTGGCAATGCGGCCGGGGCTGGAGCAATCCTGACGCTGGTCTCCCTGCGCGAGCGCGACTATGCCAGGCAGGTGGCCGAGACGGCCGAGCATATTGAGCTGTTTCGCAGCTCCGACTTTCAGGACCGATTTGCCGAGTATATGATATTTCCATAAGACGAGAAGGTATTACCCGAGCCGACAACGAACCCGTTGGTTGTAGAGCAGCAGGTAATTTCCAAGGCACGTCTGGTTGTAATAGGAGGATGACCGATGGCAGATCTACAAGCCCTGGCAGAAGCAGTAATCAATGGGGATCGTGACGAAGTTGCGCGCCTTGTTCAGGAGGCAGTTGATGAGGGAGTCGGCCCCGACTCCATCGTCAACGAGGGCCTCATTGTGGGGATGGATGAGGTGGGCCGCAGGTTCAAAGCCAATGAGTTCTATGTCCCGGAGGTGTTGATAGCCGCCCGAGCGATGCACGCGGGCATGGACATTGTCAATCCGTTGCTGGTGGAAAGCGGCATCGAGCCGCGCGGTCGAGTGCTGATTGGCACGGTCCAGGGCGACCTGCACGACATTGGCAAGAACCTCGTCGCGATGATGCTTGAGGGCGGAGGCTACGAGGTTATTGATATGGAGGTGGACGTCCCGGCTGACCAGTTCGTGGCGGCAGTTAACGAGCACTCGCCGAATGTCGTAGCCATGTCGGCGCTGTTGACCACAACGATGCCGGCGATGAAGGATACGATTGAGGCGTTGGATGCTGCTGGCATCCGCGACCAGATCAAAGTTATGATCGGCGGGGCGCCGGTTACCCAGGACTATGCTGATGAAATTGGCGCTGATGGCTATGCCCCGGACGCGGCCTCGGCTGTTGATTTGGCCGCGGATCTTATGAGTGCGGGCTAGGCAGTTCGGCGCACGACTCCTAACGGAACCAAGATTAGTGGGTCGCGGTGGTCATATCCGTGTGATGAGCCGCAGCTACGGTTATGTAGCTGCGGCGTCGGCTAATAGTGCTGATGAATACTGAAACGATGAGCCACAGCAAAAAAGCAGACAAAGGAAGATCTGTTATGTGGATTGCGCTGGCAGTGCTGCTGATCGCGATAATGCTGGGGGCGGCCGGTCAGATCTGCCTGAAATTTGGCCTGGGCAAGCTGGATTCGCAAGCGCCATTCGTAGTTGTCACGGCGATGTTCCGCAACTGGCATGTTTTGGCTGGCTTTGTTGCTTACGGCGTCAGCTCCCTGCTGTACCTGTTCGTGCTGTCCCGGCTGGATGTAAGCTATGCCTACCCCTTTGTTGCGATAAACTACGTCTTTGTCACCTTCCTGGCGTGGCTTATCCTGAAGGAAACGGTGCCGACATTGCGGCTGGTTGGCCTGGCCATAATATGTACGGGAGTTTTGGTGCTATTCGCCAGTTACAGAGCCCCCCAGCCAGGCTTAGGGGATAACCTCGGCACTGCCGCCATCGAAAGGCCGGTCAATCAGGGATAGCGGGCCTGTCGGCACTTGCTTGGTTCGCCAGCGCACCGGCACTTCGTCACTGCCGGAGGAGTATAAGTGGCCCAACGCAGCAACGGTAAATATCTGCCTCTGGTAGCAGTTGCCATCCTGGCCGCCGTTGCTGCTGGTTTTTGGGCCCCGTGCCTCTTCTTCGGTAGAGTTCCCGCCACCGTCCAGCATCAGAGCTGGATGGAGCCGTGGCGCGGAGCTGAGGGGTCAGCACCGCCTACCCGGCAATGGGATCCGCTGCTGTGGGACAGTGTCGCGCAGTTCTATCCCTGGCGAGTGCTGCTGCGGCGAGGATTGCACGGCGGCGAGCTGCCGCTGTGGTCTCCCTATCAGTACTGCGGATACCCCCTGGTAGGCAACGGGCAGTCTGCAATATTCTATCCCCCCAATTGGCTGCTGCTCATTTTGCCGGCGGCACAGTTTCTGGGAGTTAGTCTGGCCCTGCATTTGTTCATCGCGGGCCTGCTGACCTTCTACTTCTGTCGCCTGCTGGGACTGTCAGTTATCCCTGCGCTCTTTGCCGGCCTGGCCTTCTCATACGGCGGGTTTATGGTTACGTGGGCGCTGCTGCCGACACTGGTGGCCAGCGCGATATGGCTGCCCGGCGCGCTTACTGGCATTGAGCTGACTCAGCGTGGGCGCCGCTGTTGGGGTATAGTGCTGCTGGCGGTTTCTCTGGGTCTTACACTTTTGGCTGGACATATGCAGATTGCAGCCTATGTGTGGATGGTCACCGGCGTATATGCGCTGGGCCGGCTGCTGTACAATCTGTGGCGCAAGCAGGCGGTAGCCTGGTGGCCGATAGCTGCCGGTGCCGGGCTGGGCCTAATGCTGGGCATGGTGCAGGTTCTGCCCACGGTTGAGTTGGGAGTGAATTCGCCCCGCGGTAGCCAGGTCCCCACCCCACAAGGCTGGCAGTTCCAGCAGCACCGCGCCCTGCGGCCTTTCGAGCTTGTCACCTTCGTCTCACCGGATGCTTTGGGCACACCAGCCAGCCGGTCGGCCACCGACCAGTACTGGGGCACCAAATTCGGCATTGTCTACAGCGAGCACTGTGGCTTTGCCGGCGTGGTAACGCTGCTTTTGGCCCTTGTAGCGGTCATCTATCGGCGCGACCGGATTAGCTGGGCCTTCGCTTGCGCGGCGCTGGTTGTGCTGTCAGTAATTATGGGCGGGCCGCTGACGCACCTGCTTTACTTCTGGGTGCCGAAGATCGGCGTGATGGGTAGTTTTGCCCGGTTATTATTCGTCTATATCTTTCTGGTGGCGGTGTTAGCGGCGGTGGGCCTGGATCATCTGATGGGCCGGACCTGTGCCACCGGTCGGCTGGGGAGGGCTGCATCTTACCTGCTTGGCATCGGGTTCACCGTGGTGCTGCTGGCCGAGCTACTGCCGTGGGCCTGGCGTTTCGTGCCGATGCAGCCGGCTGCTGACTTGTATCGGCAGACAGAGCTGACGCGGCAGATTGAGAAGTGGTGCGATCCGACTGAAGGGCGGGTGCTGGCAGTCACGCCTCGTCGTGCCTGGAGCCTGCTGCACACGCCCGATGCCGTGCTTCCGCCCAATTCGGCCACGGTCTACGCCTACCACAGCCCACAGGGCTACGATTCGCTGTCAATAGATGACTACTACAAATTTGCCGCAAAGATAGAACGTGAGCCGCCAGCGCCGGTGGAGAACGGCAATATGATGTTGCTGGAGAATTACACATCACCCCTGCTATCTGATGCGGCAGTCAGGTGGATTGTATCAAGGGAGCCGCTGAGGGGCGATGATCTGAGATTGCTGTGGGAGGGGGAGGGTGCTTATCTGTACCAGGCAGAGGCGCCACCGCGGTTTCGCGTGAATACTGCCCAGGGTACAACCATTGAACCCAGTATCGTCGAGACCGGTCTGAATTACGTCAAGGTGCACCTCCCTGTGGCCGGTGGTGGGACGCTACTGACTGCTGACGCCTGGTATCCGGGCTGGCGCTACTTTGTGAATGAACGCCCGGCGGCAGCTAGCCGATATGGAGTTTTTTGCCGCCTGGAGCTTGCTGGCGGCGCTCAGTCCGTGCTTATGGTATACTATCCGGTCACGGTGCTGTGGGGACTGTTTGTTACGCTGGTGGCGGTTGGCGTTCTGGCGGGGCTGGCGGTCGGGTGCTGGATGGCGGCGCGGATGAGTTGTTCACGGAGCTGAAGAGCGGTTGGACAAGACTATGGAGGCAGAAAAGCCAGGTAAAGTCAGCTGCAATGAGTGGTTGCTGGTACTGGGCATAGTCGCCGGCGTTATGATTCTGACGGTACTGCCATATGCCAGAGCCGCTCGGATGGCCGGCGCGGGTGAGTATTTTTGCGGTTTCCTGTGGGGGGTGGACGAGGGTAATGTCTACCTGGCCTGGATGCGACAGGTTGCCGCAGGGCGGTGGTTGCTGGCAAATCAGTACACCATAGCCCCCCAGAACCCACACTTTTTCAATATCTTTCTAATCGTGCTGGGTAGGTTCTCCGCCCTCACTGGCCTAGCCCCGATCGTGGTCTTTCACCTGGCTCGCTTCCTGGGTGGGATGTTTCTGTTAGGGGCATTCTACCTGCTGGTGGCAGAGATAACCGCACGCCGTAGAATCCGCCTGGCCGCGCTATTGATAGCAGTGCTATCGTCGGGCCTGGGGTGGATTGTATATCTCCAGGCCAAAATGTCGGACCTGCCCCTGGGCGCATGGGATGGTCTTCGCCCGATGGATGTAGCCTACGGCTGGCAGGCCCAGCCCGAGGCGGTGACCTTTCTGTCACTGCTGCTCAATCCGCTGTTTGTCACCTCAATGGGGCTGCTATGTCTGGTATTCCGCTATGGGCTGCGGGCTGTGCGGGCGCCAGGGCTGCGCAACGCGGTGGTGAGCGGGATATTGCTGTCAATTCTGGGAAATGTTCACACCTATGATGCACTCATTGTCTATTTGGCCTTGTTTACCTGGTTTGCGTTGGTCGCTGTCCAGGGCGCAATCACATGGCGGATGGCGGCCAGCCGGTATGCGGTGATCGCCCTGGTGGGTCTGCCCGGCCTGCTGTGGGCCTATTATACGATGCGTCTTGATCCGGCTTACTCCCAGAAAGCGGCCACGCCGACCCGATCAGCGATGCCCTGGGATTATGCTATAGGCTACGGCCTGGTTTTTCTGCTGGCGCTGGTCGGGGCAGTTGTCATCATGCGCTTGCGCAGGACAGCCGCCGGTGGGGTGGGGGAGAAGTTCAACAGGGAGCTGCTTTTTCCGATAGTCTGGGCCGTTTTTGGCTTTGGGTTGCTGTACTTGCCAGTGTCGTTTCAGCGCAAGCTCATCGAAGGGCTGCACCTGCCGCTGTGCCTTCTGGCAGCAGTAGCGCTGGTTGAACTGCACCGGTGGCTGGCCGATCGGGTCTCATTTGCTCTGATATTGACTGTGTTCCTGCTACTGACTGTGCCATCGAATGTGCTGTTCTTGGCGGATTGTTTTGATCATCTGGCTGTCAATAACGTGGACCTGCTGCGCTACCTGATGCCTCCGGCTTACCTGTCACAGGCCGAGAAGACGGCGCTGAACTGGCTGGAGGCTAACGCCCCTGACGGTGCAATAGTGCTATCTTCTTCGCTGACGGGGAGTCACATTCCCGCGCATACTCCCTGTCGGGTTGTGGCCGGGCATTGGGCCGAGACGCTCAAGTTCGGGGAGATGCTGCAATTAGTTGGCTATTTCTACTGGCCGGGCCGGGAGCCGTCGGTGCGCCGCCAGATCCTGCGCAGGACCGGCGCCGATTTCGTCTACTACGGCCCCCAGGAGCAGCTTCTTCAGCAGGGCATGGCTGGTGGAGGTCAGTTTGAGCTTGATGCCCAATGGGACCCCAGCATTGGTCTGCCCGAACTCAATATAGCGTTTGTTGGTGATGGCTTGCGAATATACCGAGTAGACGAGTGAGAGCAGAGCAGGCACCTCCCGCTGCGGGCGGTCGAACTTCCCAGGCTCTGGGGTGTCTATATAGGTGGAGGCTTAGATGAGACGGTTTTGCAATTACAAACCGCTGCTTGGCGCTATATTGCTGCTGACACTGGTCGCAGTACCAGCGGCTGCTCGCGAGTGGAGCGAGGAGTACGAAAAGAAGGTCGGCAAGCGTGCGGTTGAGGCGGTTCTGGAAGAGTATGAGGTATACGAAGACGAGGAAGCTCAGCAGCATATTGAGCAGATAGCCGCGCGGCTGGTCCCCCACACTCAGCGTCCCGAGCTTGAGTACACGGTTTACTTGCTGGACAGTGAAGAAGTCAACGCCTTCACGGTGCCGGGGGGGCATGTCTTTGTCACCAAGGGGCTCCTCGAGGAGGCCGAGTCCGAAGCGCAACTGGCCGGCATTATTGCTCACGAGATGGCCCATAATTGTACGTACGACTCGCTCGACCAGCTCAAGCGCGCCCAGGATATGTCTTTGGCCACGGCGGCGGCCGTCCTGGTGGCTGTGCTCACTGGGCGGGGTAGTGAAGCTACTTACGGGGTACTGACCGCGGGGCAGGTAGTCACCCGGGGGGTGCTGTCCACCTACTCGATTGAGATTGAGAGCCGGGCCGACCAGAATGCTGCCCGCTATCTGATAGGAGCTGATTACAATCCTGTCGGGCTGTTGACGTTTATGGAAGAGTTGGCTCGCGAGGAGCGTCACAGCCCCAATCCCAACCTGGGCATCTTTCAGACTCACCCGCTCTCCAGGAAGCGGGTTGCCGATCTGATTGATCAGTTGAACGAGGCTGGTGTGGACATCAACCGCCGCGCCGTTACCAAGTGGGACTCGCCGGTTGTGGAAGCCGGCCAGGTCAATGACAGGCCGGTGCAGATATTGAAGCTGTGGGATCAGCGGCTGTTTGCGTTCGATTATGGGCCGGACCCGCCAGACGTGGAGTCGCGCGGCCAGCAGATGGTGCAGGTGTTAACGGATCTGCTGCGCGAGGGCATCATGGCTTACGAATTTGGGCTTACCCGCGACGAAGAAGACAACATTGCGGTCACTGTCCGCGGTGAGATCGTGCTCACCGTATACCGGGAAGACGCTGACTTGGTGGGCAAGTCAATCGGCGACACCGCCATTGAAGTGACCCAGAATATCAAAGCGGCCTTGCTCAAGGAGCGAATTGACCGGCTCTACTAAGCGCGACCTGCTCAGGAGATGGGCTGTTGCCAGCTTCATTCGTTCTCGTCCCGGCGGCGGAAGGTAATGCCGCTGACGTCTCTGGCCTTCATCCACTCTTCCTCCACTGAGATTACTACCTCCGGCGCGCGGAATTCCTCACCCTTCTTCGTAGTAACCCGGACGTTTCCGGTGAGGGTGATAATATCGGTCAGCTCTTCGTAGACGGCCGCCTCCGCCCAGGCCGTCTTGTCCTCCTGAACGGCCTTTACCGGTCCGCTGAGGGTCATCTTCTTGACGTCGTCATTGTACTCGTACACTATCTTCGGGCAAGTGATGGTTGTCTTTTTGCGGCGGTACTCCTCAAACTTACTGGGTTTTTCTTCTTCGTCCCCAGAGCTTTCAGCTTCTTCCACCTTTTTTTGTGCCACTACTGTTATGTTTCCGGTGACCGTGGCGACCTCGGTGTCGAAGTTGGCTGCCGCCAGGTCCCCGGTGATCGTCGCCTCCGGGTCTACGATGCGCAAATGACCGGTGGCCCGGGCGGTATCATTGGCTTCATCATACCAGGCTTCGTCACAATACATCTTGACATCCTGATGACTGAAGACGACATTGCCGGATAGATAATACATCTCCTTGTCTGCCTCATACTGCAACAGGTCGGCGTGCTCGATCTTGACAATGTCGTCGGCCTCAGTGTCTGCTGGGGCTTCTTCGCTCTGTGGGGCTGGAGTTTCAAGTCTTGGGGGTATAGGCGGCGGCGAGGTCTCCTCATTATCTGCGTTCTGGGCGGCTATTGGCAAAGATAGCACCGCCAGCACGCACAGAAGCAGTAGCACAGCGCTGAGTACAGCAGCCGGTCTCAAGTATCTCATTGTTGGTGCAGCTCCTTGAGCCTTTCTTTGGCCTCTTCGGCGTGGAAGACCATTTGAATCTTCTCCAGGCGGAAGTTGCCGGTGGCGACATTGTATTCCAGGTTCCCGCCCACTACGGTGTTCTCTCCTGCGTACATTGTGACCTGTCCGGGACACTTGACCAGATCCTGGGCTACGAAATAATCCAGGCCGCTGGTCATAATAATGGCCTGTTCGTTCTTCACCTCTACGTCATCGGGGCATGAAAGCAGTTGTTGCTCCTGATTCCAACTCAGCTTGTCCGTGGTGATGATTGCCGCTCGGTAGGAGACCACCCGTACGTTCCCGCTCAACTCAAAGTCACGGTGACCAGTGTGGCCGGTGATCTTGTCGGCGGTCAGACGCACCAGCGGCTCTCCGGCCTTGCCGTAGATAATGGCCTCGTCCAGACCTTTGGCTTCAATCATTTGACCACCAGCGGCGATATAAAGTTCCCGAAGCTGGGCCTGCCAGGCCAATTGGCCCTTCTCCATATGCTTGAGCACCGGCCGCTGGACGGTTATTCCGGGTTGCGGCTGGGTCTCCGAAGGTGGGGAAGGCAGTTGTGGAGGTGGGCGGGGCCAAGTAAGTGCCACCACCACTCCCAGCACAGCGCATCCCGCAACGATAACTGCGCCGATCAGCTTCCGGTTGGGTTGGCGCTGGGCCTCCTCATCCATTGCACTGGTGATATTCTACCACAAGCCGGGGTTACTGGGAAGTATCCGTGGCCATCTGTTCTGGCGAGGTAAGCAGTGAGGCACGGCGCAGCAAGCTCAATACAGCGCCATCCTGTGCCTTGTGTAGCAGAGCGCAGGTAGCTATTCCTCTATCTGGAGGATGTCGTCGCTGTCCAGGTCCTGGTCGCTACCCTCAAGCCACGCGGCGAACAATACCTGGGCCTCCTGTTTGGTCAGTGCCCGGTCGGCCAGGGCATCGCGCAGTTGGCCAAAGTCGCGGGGGATGAGTGTTTTGCCGGCCAGTACGCGGTTGATGTGGCCAATCACATCATCGGTAAGCAGCGTCAGGATCTGCCGGGGGCTGGGCTGGTCGGAGAGGCCGACGATGGTCTGCAGTTTACTGGCTACCTCGGTTCTTGGCGGCAGCGCCTGTGCGTAGGTGTTGAGCTTCTCGCGCAGGCCGGAGGTGTTCAGCACGGAGAAGTATTGATTCAGGCCCTCCTGAGTAGCTTCTTGAAGCTGCTGGACCGGTGGCAGTTGCAGTTCCTGCCCCAGCCGCAGGCGGCACTGCGGGCATATCGGCTGCTGGCTCAAGTCCTCACCCAGGTTGGGATTGTGACAGCAGCGGGCTAGCAGATTCTCTATGATCTCGCCAATCTGGGCGGCATCATACTCAACTTCTATATCCAGCCCCTGGAGCTGAGACAGAGCGCGAAAGTCCGGACTGGCGCGGAATCGGCGGTAGTGCTCAAAGGCGGGATTGCGGTGGGCCTGACTGTGCCAGTTCAGATAATGACGCTTGTATCGGGTCAGAAAGATCTGCACAGCGCGGTGAAAAGAGAGCTGGTTGCGGATTATCTCTTCGCCGCTTTCTACAGCCTCCAGTAGCTCATCTCGCCGGTGGGGAAGCTGCCCGGTATCGGGCAACTGCAGCATCGGGCTGGTGACGTATTGTTTAACCTTGACCAACTCCGGGCCAAGCTGCTGGAGGAATTCCTCCAGACCGTCTATACGCCGCAGCAGCTTGCGTAACAGCATACTCTCATCATCATTGTCCAGGTGCGGCTCCAGCCCGGCGACAAACTCGCTGATGCCCTCGGAGCTGGGCTTGTTGGGATCAATCATTTCGTAGAATTCGGTAGCTGCCTCTAGGTCACGGCTGGCCTTGTCCCACTGCGGGGCTGATTGATCCAGTGCCTCAATCAGTTGGTCGAGCTGCTGGTTGATTTGGCTCAAGCGGCTCAGTTGCTGCTGCCGAGCAGCGACCAGCTCCTGCCATATTTGGTGCTGAGTGCGGAGGCTGGGGCCAGGAATACCTCTATCAAGCACCGCCCGGACCACCTTGCTCAGCGCTCGCCAACTACTCAGCGGCAACAGAGCGGGGCGGGCCAGGTAGCGCACGTGGGCGGCAAAGGGTAGTTCAATCTGCTCAAAACGCAGCGCCCGCCGGTCGGCATCAAGCGCGACCACGTATCCCAGTCGTACCAGCACCGCCGCGGTTAGCTCAAAGAGGTGGGGCGGCAGGCCCAGTGGCGCCTTGAGCAAGTGCTGGGCCAGGTCGGCACAGGACAGGGGGCGGCCCTGCTCGTGCTGGGGGGTTTGATCGCGCTGGCGGATGCGCCTCATAATCTCGTCGGCTACTGCACTGTCTGAGACATCAATCCGTAGCTTATCTCCTTCAGCCTCCACCAATTCAAGCGGGGCGAGGAAGGCTTCGGCCAGCTCCCGAATGCTGGAGCCCTCCGGCGCAGTGATTTCTCCGGGCGCGATCAGTCCGGCGATCAGGCGGCTAATCTGGTTTTCACTGGTGAGGACGCGCCGTGGCGCAATGGACGGAAAGTCCGGAAACAGTGTATTGAAGCTCGGTGTGGTAATCTGTGCCAGGCTTGCGGACCAATCGCCGGCAGTAGCAGGTAGCTGGTCGGTGGGTATAGTATCGCCACTGAGCGTTGATATATCTCCATTATAGTAGGCTTCGGCGACGATCTGGCGCAGTTGGCTCTCCAGCGTCATATATTCCTCGAGCAGGCGTCCGCGCCACGCTCCCTGGAGCTCAACCTCAGGGGGCGGCTGCTGGAGAAGCTGATGGCAGGCCGCACATTCTTTGGCAACATCCACCTCCTCAGCTGTCAACGGCCGTGGCAGCCACGCCACCAGTCCACTGTGCCAGCGGGCTTTGTCGGCGATCTCCTGCAGGTGCGTCCATGCCTGGCGCTGCTGGGCGACTCGCACTAGCTGCCCAATGAAGAGCTGGCAGTCTTCGGGCGTAGCGGGATCGGCCAATTCCGCCGCGTAGGCCTGCAGTTGCGACAGCGTGAGGTTAGAGAGGTTGGCGGTCTGGGCGGCCACACCGCGGAGGGTATTTTCCCAGGTAACCTCGTAGGGCTGTTTGCGCGTCAGCTCGGACAGCGGGAAAGCAGGACTATCAGAGGCGGCTACTATCCGCTGCCACAGGCGCGAGTCTTCGTCTGTGAAGGTGGCCTTGACAGCGTTCAGCCGCTGGCGCACCAGATTGGTAAGGTTAGTGTGAGCATCAATCAGGTAGACGGAAGATTCGGGCTCCGGTTCGCGGCGAACGTCCACATAATTGCTGGATAGGTGAAGGGCTTCGAGCAGTTGGCGGGCCCGCTCAGCCGGCAAGCACGCCGCGCCATTTTCGTCCACGCCCAGACATTCGGCAATGGTAGCTGCCGCCGAGGGTACGTTGCCCAGGCGCAACACTACCATTGCGCGAATTACCTGCACGGCCAGTTGGGGATCTTCGGGTACCAGTTGGTCAATATTGCGCTGGTAGAAGTCGAGCACTTCGTTGAAGTACGGGCTTACCTGCGGATGTGAACCGGTGGCGGTGTGGATGTAGTCCGCCAGTTCGGCTGGGCCGATGAGCTGGAAGTCGGCCCGATCCCCGAAAGCCCGCAATCCACCGGCCGGGGCCGGTGCCGCCGCAAATTGTAGCAGACCGTCGGCGGCTCTCCCGTAGCGTCCGATGATAGCCTGGACACATTGATGAGCCAGGGGATGGAGCGGATACGTCTGCTCGAGCTGCTCAGCGCTAAAGCTGGCCTTGCCAAAGGCTGTTTGATAGGCATCGGCTGCGCGCTTGATAGCACTTGAAAGTGCCTTAGCGTCTGCTTTCTGCAACATCCGCTGTCGGGCGACGCGGGTCATCTGCTGGGTGGACAGTCCAAGACTATTCTGATACAGGCTACGCAGGCTGCCCACCAGGTACGGTTCAAGCCCAGCGATGTGTTCCCAGCCGTCTTCGATGGCAAGAATAATGTGCAGTGGCTCTATCTTGCTGCGCTGGGCCAGAAACTCCAGGAAGCTGCAGTCACTGTGAGCGGCCTTGCTATCTACGCTGGCGAAGAATTCAGACAGATCATCAATGAGCCATATCGCACCGCCGAGCTGTTGTTCACTGAGGATTTGCAACACGCGGGAGAGCCGTTCACTGCGGGATTGACGGAAATCCAGCGGATAGCTGACCTGCTGAGCGACTTGTTGTGCGGCAGCTATTGCCTCGGCTGGTTCGCGGCGGCGCAACTGCTGCC
The DNA here is from genome assembly GCA_030602615.1 of bacterium. Taxonomy (GTDB): domain Bacteria; phylum Armatimonadota; class Zipacnadia; order Zipacnadales; family Zipacnadaceae; genus JALGTD01. The sequence continues at coordinate 11,434 of JAUVZM010000024.1, read as the reverse complement.
AGGTGGTGTAGCCACCGACATGCTGCCGGGCCCGTTCGTTGAGCTGCTCGCCGTATCTGGGCACGACGTGCTGCTCGATGAGTTCCATTGCGTATGACTGCTGTGAGAGTGGCACGGCAATGTCATACTTGGGGCGGGCTAGCTCCTGGGCAGTGCAATCGAAGATAATGTCTTCTAAATGTTCCTGGTCTGCGCGATGTTCAGATAGAGGCACCGGAACGATTAGCCTCGGCGAGGTTTGCTGCAGTGCCTGGTAAATTGCCGGCAAGTGCGGATGACTGTCCCGGAAGGCTTGCCGGGCGACGGGGTATTCCAATAGCAGAGCAACCGCTGCCAGCAGGTGTGACTTGCCGCTACGCGCCGGGCCCTGCACGATTATACTTGATCCCTCATCGGCACCAGCGACAATCGAGTCAATAATTGCCTGCAGAGCTTGCCCCGCTTCGTCGTGGTTGGTTGCGACGTAGCTGTCCAGCAAGTCGCCAAGCTGGCTTGCCGCTGGCAGAGAAAGCTCCGCTGGCTGCTGGGCCAACTCTTTGCGCAAGGAGTCGAGGTTGCCCAGTGATACCGGCGTGGTCTGCTCAGGACAGTGGATTAGCTCTCCAATGGTTGGTAACAAAGGTGCCTCACCCGACAGGCGGGCTGGTCGGATCTGGTTCGATGCCCCTAACTAAGTTGTCCGCACCCGCTGAGAGTAAGACTATATTCGTGGCGCGACGGGGTATCCCTTCTAGCTTCCTCGAATTTGTGCATAGTTTTCTTCCGGCCGGTCGAATAAGAGAGTCGGCCCGAACAGTCATCGCAAATCGGAGAAGGGATAATGGGTAACTTGGCGAAACTATAGCCGGCTTGATCAAATTGTTGGCTTATCGTTTTCCGGGAGGTCAGCCAGTATGATAAGTGTGGCAGTGATTGGCACAGGTGGACTGGGCTCACGACACGCGGCCAACTTCGCGCAGATCGACGGCTGTCGAGTTAAGCGCGTATATGACATAGTTGCTGAGAATGCTGAAAACTGTGCTGAACCGCTGGGAGCGGAGGTGGCCAGTGACTTCGATCAGTGTCTGACTGACGATATTGATGCGATAGTGGTGGTCACGCCCACTGACGTTCATGCTGAGTACTGTATTAAGGCAGCGCAAGCGGGCAAGCACATCTTCTGCGAGAAGCCGATGACTCGTACTCTGGATGAGGCCGACCAGGTGGTGGAAATCGTGGAAGCCGCCGGTGTCAAGATGATGGTTGGTCAGGTCCTGAGGTTCTTTCCCGAATATCAGACGGCTCGGCAGATGGTTCAGGAGGGACAGTTGGGCCATGTGGGGATGATTCGCATGGCTCGAATCAACTTGATGCCGGGTGGCTGGTACTGCGATCTGCAAAGAAGCGGCGGGGTTATTCTGGATATGATTATTCATGATTTCGACTGGCTGCTTTGGACGCTGGGCCCACCCGAGCGAATCTATGCCCAGGGACTGTATGAGCAACTGCCTGCCCTCGACTATGCACTGTGCACTTTCCGGTTTTCCCAGGGAACTATTGCCTTTGTAGAAGGTTCGTGGGCAGATGCAACCGGGTTCCGAACCAGCTTTGAGATAACCGGTAGTGGTGGTCTACTTGCTCACGACAGCACCGAAAGCACCACACTTGTTGCCCAGCGACGCGGCGGCGACGAGGTTGATGAGAGTGCTTATCTGCCGATGACTCCGGCTGCCAAATCACCATACCAGATTGAAGAGGAGCTATTCATCACGGCGGTGGAAGATAATCTCGAACCTCCCGTTACTGTCCAAGATGGGCGCGAGGCGGTCAAACTGGCGCTTGCTGTCTTAGAATCGGCGAAAACCGAGGGCGTTGTTGACTACGCTTGACTTGAAGACAAGTCTGTCGTTGTAGGGAGAGATATAGATGTCTGGCAAGCCTCGGATTGGTATGATCAGCTTTGCCCATATGCATGCCTTCAGCTATCTAAATGTTCTGCTATCTATGCCCGACGTTGAGTTGATTGGCATCGCCGACGATGATGCGGAGCGCGGCCGGCAGGTTGCGGCTGAGGCCGATCTGCCCTACCTGGAGAGCGAGGAGGCATTACTGGAGGAGGCAGACGGAGTGATCGTCACCACTGAGAATGTCCGTCACCGGGAGAAGGTGCTGCGAGCAGCGCAAGCCGGTGTGGATGTGATGTGTGAGAAGCCGCTGGCAACCACCATGGAAGATGGCCGGGAGATGGTCAGCGCCTGCCGCGAGGCCGGAGTACAACTGATGACGGCATTTCCCTGCCGTTTCGCTCCCGCCTTTGTTGAAGCGCGCCGGATGATCGAGGGCGGCGAGTTGGGTCGGATACTGGCAATAAGCGCGACCAATCGCGGACGGAATCCCGGTGATTGGTTCGTGCAGCCAGAGCTTTCCGGTGGGGGCACGGTGTTGGACCACACTGTGCATATCGTCGACCTGATGCGGCTGGTAACTGGTCAGGAACCGGCCACAGTGTATGCTGAGCTTGATACGGTCTACAACCCGGAACTCAAAGTAGAAGACTGTGGCCTTCTCAGCATTGGGTTTGCCGGTGGTTGTATCGTAGCGCTGGATTGCAGTTGGTCCCGTCCGCCCCACTATCCCGTCTGGGGTGATGCAACTATGACGATCATCGGGGAGCGGGGCAATGTGGCGGTTGATCTGTTCCGTGAGCATCTGGACTATTACGATAACGACCACCAAAGCTATACTTGGGCAGCTTACGGCGAGTCTCCCGATCATAGCCTGGTCAGTGCCTTTGTGCGCTCAGTACGCAGCGGCGAGCCGATGCCGGTAACCGGCGAGGACGGTCTGCGGGCGGTCGAAGTGGCCCTGGCAGCATACAAATCCGTCGAGCAGGGCGGGCCCGTGTCCCTGCCGTTGCAGCAGTGAACATTAGCTACGAGGAGCGATTGACGAATGAATCGGACGCTAGGTTTTCTGATAATGGCTGTCGCGCTGGTCTACCTCCTGGTATCGGTTGCTGACTTTGTTCCCAAGTACACTGCGGTGCCCGAACTGGTTGATAACCAGGAAAAATTGGGGCTGAGTACCAGCACCACCAACTTGCGCTTTCATATCAGTCTGGAGATGGTGGTGGACGTCATAGTTGTAGCATTGATAGGGATTCTGGGCTGGTGGTTGACCACCACAGAGACCCAGCAATATGCTTACTGGACTATCTTCATTGTGGTGTTGATTGGTCTGATTGTGCTCTGGAGTACGCCCCTGTTGCCCTTCAAGGTCGCGCGGATATCACCCCAGGGGGCGTTCTACTACGCGCAGGTTAATGTGGAATTGGCTGCGGATACTACTGAGCAAGGCTGGGTAATCATTCCGACAAAGCAGAACCAGCGCGTGGCAGTAACCGAGACTTATCAAGACGAGCGATCCATTGGCAAGAAAGAACTTGTCCTGGAGTTTACCGATAACGCCGTGCTCAACCAGTACGTAGGTGCGACTGCGCCGGTGACCGTGTTAGGACGGATGAAGGGCACGCGTAATGTGGCTTACGGCAAGTTCATCTACACGGTACCTGGTGTCCAGGTCCTGAAGGTGCGTGGAGGCTAAGCGAGGCGGATTCTCCGGCAGCAGGATAATGCCGGATATTGGCCGGGGCAAGTCCACCTCGATACTCAGGATTGACATTCCGGGAGAATCTTCGTTTTTCCGTTTGCTTTTCGCCATTGTGTTGCTAAGACAGGAGGATTAACCCTTTGAAAGGCACGATTATCGAGCAAATCCTGGCCGACCATCTGGTCGCAGGTCAACTTGAGTCCGGCCACGAGATTGCTATCACCATAGACCAGGCCCTGACCCAGGATATCACCGGTACGATGGCCTACCTGCAGTTTGAGGCGTTGGGCCTGGAGCGGGTGCGTACTGAGCTATCGGTCAGTTATGTGGATCACAATACTCTGCAGACGGGTTTTGAGAATGCCGACGACCACCGCTTCCTGCAGACCGTGGCTGCCAAGCGGGGCATCTATTTCTCGCGGCCGGGCAACGGCATCTGCCATCAGGTGCAGTTGGAGCGCTTTGGCATACCGGGCAAGACTCTCCTGGGCTCGGACAGTCACACTCCCACTGCTGGCGGCCTGGGTATGGTTGGGATTGGCGCTGGGGGGCTGGATGTTGCGCTGGCCATGGCGGGGATGCCTTTTTACCTGCGCACCCCCCAAGTGCTGGGCGTGACACTGGTTGGGGAGCTGCCCGCTTGGGTGGCCGCCCACGATGTCATTCTCTGGCTTCTGCAGCAACTCTCGGTCAGCGGAGGCGTTGGAAAGGCGCTTGAGTATCGTGGCCCGGGCGTCACCACGCTCAATGTTCCTCAGCGGGCTACCCTAACTAATATGGGGGCTGAATTGGGCGCGACCACCTCGGTCTTTCCGTCCGATGAAGTAGCTCGCGAGTTCCTGTACGCCCAGGGGCGTGAGGAAGATTGGACGGCGGTTGCGACCGACGAAGATGCTGAATACGAAGAAGAGATGACGCTGGAACTCAGTGCGCTGGAGCCGATGATTGCTCAGCCGCATAGCCCCGACAACGTCGTGCCGGTAACTGAACTGGCGGGTGTGCCCATTGCCCAGGTCTGCATTGGGAGTTGTACTAACTCGTCTTACCAGGAGATGATGACAGTCGCACAGATTTTGCGTGGCCAGCAGATCGCCGAGGGTCTCAGTCTGACGATTTCACCAGGCTCGCGCCAGGTCCTGGAGATGCTGGCGCGTAGCGATGCACTGGCCGATATGATTGGTGCCGGCGCCCGGATTCTAGAAGCGGCTTGTGGCCCCTGCATCGGTATGGGACAGTCGCCCCCTACCGACTCGGTGACGCTGCGTTCATTCAATCGTAACTTCCCGGGGCGCAGCGGCACCAAGTCGGCTGGTATCTACTTGGCCAGTCCGGCTGTTTGTGCGGCCAGTGCCCTGGCCGGCGAGTTGGTGGACCCCCGAGAGTTGGGAGAGCCACCCTCGATTCAATTGCCCGAGCACTTTCTGGTTGACGACAGCATGATTATCCCGCCTGCCGAGGATGCCAACAGTGTCAAGGTCCAGTATGGGCCTAATATAAAGCCGGTGCCGGAGCAACAGCCACTTGCTGAGGCCCTGGAGGGTGAGATACTGCTGAAGGTCGGCGATAACATCAGCACGGACGAGATAATGCCGGCTGGGGCGAAGATTCTGCCGCTGCGTAGCAATATTCCCGCTATTAGCGAGCATGCCTTCGCGCCGATTGACCGAGACTTTCCCGCTCGTGTCCGGCAGCAAGGCGGGGGAATGATCCTGGGGGGACGCAATTATGGACAGGGCTCCAGCCGCGAACACGCCGCCCTCGCTCCGGCCTATCTGGGTGTTAGGGCAGTGCTGGCAGTTTCCTTCGCTCGCATCCATCGGGCTAATCTGATCAACTTCGGAATCGCGCCCATTGAGATTTCACCGGAAGACTATGACCGGTGCCAGCAGGGCGATGAGCTGCGGATTGCAGACATCCACGGGGCACTGCAAGACGAAGGGCAATTGACGATAGAAGACGTTACCGGGGAGTTTTCGTTCACGGCTAGCTGCCAGCTTGCTGAGCGGCAAGCGCAGGTGCTGCTGGCCGGTGGGGCGCTGAACTGGGCCAGACAGAAACTGGGAAGCTAACAGCGCAGGCGGAGGCAATGTGCTGCGAGAGACAGTGCATTTGCCTGACCAGCAGTTACTGCTCAAGCACTCGCTCAATCATGGCCGCCAATACATCTTCGGGTTGGACGCCGACGACACGCTCGGCGACCTTGCCATCGTTGAATATAAAGATTGCCGGTATGCTGCGGATGGCATATTCTGAGGCCACTGCCGGATATTCGTCGAGGTTGACCTTGCCGACTTTGATCTTACCCTCATATTTGTCGGCGAGGCTTTCGACAATTGGAGACACCATATGACACGGTCCGCACCACGGTGCCCAGAAGTCAATCATAACGGGCATATCAGCCTCAAGCACTTCGCTGGTGAAATTGTCTTCGGTTAGTTCGATTGGTTCAGCCACTGAAACTTCCTCCCACTTGCTAATATTGGTTAGTGTGACAGGTTCCGGGGCTACTGCGACTATGGTAGAAGTATAACAGAAGCAGGGCTGCAATGACAACCCCGGCGCAATTGGCGAGGATATCTGACCATTGAAAGTCGCGACCCGGCACCCGGAGTTGGTACAGCTCCAGGAATAGCCCATAGGCGATGGCAATGATGCTGGCGCGACCAATGGCGATTAGCAGCCGCGAGCGGACAGCGGTTGTCAGCCAGCAGCGAAATAGAAGCACCGTCAAGACTGCGTAGGCCAGGAAGTGGAGCATCTTATCGGTGCCCCGGGCAGATGGCGGCCCGTGTCTTGGCCAGGCGCTGGCGGCAAAAATAACCAACATCCACGCGATGGCAGCCAACCAGCGGACCGGCCAATTGTGCTGGCTGTGATTGGGAGCATTAGCCCGTTTCGGGCGCTGGTGGTTGGTGCTCATCTGGCTACCTGGGCATCAGCGAGGATGATAATAAAAGCGGTTTGCTGTATGATAGGAGCGCTGCTACACACTGCCATCCAATCCTGGCCTGGGCTCGCAGAGAAATGACGGCATGCCCCTGCTCCAGCTCAATCTGCCCGCGGTCATACTATCAGAAAGGAGAGACAAAGTAAAGCGGAAGAGAGGGCTGGGGTAGTATCTTTGCCTGCGGGCAATCTGTCTGATATAATAGACTACGGCGTGGCCTAGGTCGTATGGAACTGTATTGAGTCTGGGCGCTGTCGTGTCCGCCAGTATGAGGGTGGTTATGACTACTGCTGGAATCATTGCCTGTGTTGTCTTCGTGCTTACTTACATCATTATCGCCACGGAAGCAATTCACCGCACCAAGGCGGCGCTTCTGGGTGCCGTAGTGATGCTGCTCCTGCGGCTGGTTGACCAGCACCACGCCTTCCACGGTGCTGATGAAATACTCGGTATTGACTGGAACACGATTTTCCTGCTCATTGGTATGATGACCATCGCCAGCACTACCGGTCGCACCGGTGCCTTTCAGTGGATGGCCATCAAGGCGGCCAAGCTGGCCCGCGGTCATCCCTTCTGGATTATTGTGCTGCTCTCTGCGGGCACTGCGGTGCTTTCGGCGGGACTGGATAACGCCACGACCGTGGTGCTAATGGCACCAGTGACCATCCTCATCTGCGAAGCACTGGAAGTCGATCCGATTCCCTACCTGATCTTCGTGGTTCTGTCTTCGAATGTCGGCGGCACGGCCACACTGATCGGCGACCCGCCCAACATTATGATCGGTTCGGCGGCCCACCTGTCATTTATGGACTTCATTAAGATAGATGCGCCCATTGCGTTAGTGAGCTTGTTGGCCTTGTTTGGACTGGCCTGGCTATTTGTACACAGATTTGTGCGCGTGTCGCTACACCAGCGCGCTAGGCTCAGGGAGTTCGATGAGAGCCTGGCTATCACTGATGCCGGCCTGCTGCGCAAGTGTGTGATTGTCGGTGGCCTGACGCTGGCGGCGTTCTGTGTTCATGATAGGATCGGTCTGGAGCCGGCGACTATCGCTCTGGCGGGCGCGACGCTGCTGATGGTTTGGCAAAAAGGCGGCGTCGAGGAGATCTTTCACGGTGTCGAGTGGGGTACTATCTTCTTCATCATCGGCCTGTTTGTTATGGTCGCGGCACTTGCGTCCACCGGCGTGATTGGTCTCTTCAGCGGCTATCTGCTGGCAATCACTGGAGATAACATACTGGCATTGACAATGGGTGTGCTGGTCGTCTCGGCTATCGTCTCGGGCCTGATCGGAAATATCGCCTATGTGGCAGCAATGAACGCGGTGTTGATCACACTCGCCGGAAGAATGCACCCGGAGCTGAGCGGAGTTGCCCAGATCCAGGCAGCAGACATGCTGCCGGTGTGGTGGGCGCTTTCCATCGGGGCTTGCTTCGGCGGCAATTCCACGCTGCTGGGCACGGCAGCGAATGTGGCGGTGGCGGGAATCTCGGAGCGGTCTGGTTATCCAATGACCTTCGGACGATTCCTCAAGTATGGCATTCCCGTGACCGCAGTGACCATCGTCCTGGGCGCGATATACCTGTGGATTCGGTTCTTCTGATGAGGTAAGCAATGGCGCTTGTTGCAGGAGTTGACATCGGGAGTCTGACTGCCAAGGCGGTGGTCATAGACTCGGCGACCCACGAGATTCTGGGAGATGCCCTGGCGCCAACCGGTCATCGCCCGCCGGCAGCCGGAGAGCAGGTCCTAAGGCAGGCCCTTCAGGAAGCCGATGTATCCCTTGACAACATTGATAGGCTCGTGGCTACTGGATATGGCCGGGCCTCAATCCAAGCGGCCGGCCAGCGGTTCACCGAGATCTCCTGCCTGGCTGCCGGCATCCATCACTTGCTGCCGGAGGTGCGCACTGCAGTGGACATCGGCGGGCAGGATAGCAAGGTGATAACCCTGGATGAAACGGGCTGTGCCGAGGGCTTTGTGCTCAACGACCGCTGTGCGGCGGGTACGGGGCGATTTCTCGAGGTAATGGCCGAGGCGTTGGGTGTAGAAATCGCGCAACTGGGTAGACTTTCTCTGCAGGCAGAGCAGCCCGCGCAATTCAGCAGCACGTGCACGGTTTTTGCCGAATCCGAGCTGGTCGGCATGCTGGCAGAGGGGAAATCTCGAGAAAACATCGCTGCCGGCTTGAGTGGCGTTGTGGCTCACCAGGTAGCTGCGCTGATGAGCCAACTGCGCTACCGACCACCGTTTGCTTTGGTCGGCGGAGTGGCCCAAAACCAGGGCGTGTGTGCGGCGCTGGAAGAGCTTCTGGAGACGGATGTACGGGTGCCCGACCAGCCGCAGATGGTCTGCGCGCTGGGAGCTGCGCTTATGGGTATACGGACGTTGTGAGGTACAAACAATGTACCAGCGACTGAGCCGTCTACAACTGGGGCTTGCACTCTTGTTGCTGCTGGCAGCAGCCCCCTGTTGGGCAGAGCCGGCGCTCAGCGAGGTGGTTCACGCCTGCGTGCTGGTCGAGCAGGGCAAGCAAGCGTTCGAGCAGCAGCGAGCCAGCGAAGCTGAGCAATGCCTGGCTGAGGCAGCGCGGCTGCGCCCGCAGTGGTATCTGCCTCATCAGTGGCTGGCCCTGGTCTACCAGAAAGCCGACAACAAGCAAGCGGCCCTCCAGTCCTACCGGCAGGTCCAGCTCGCCTCGCTGGAGAGCAGTAACTCTCGACGCACGAACCCTTCCAAGTACACAGACGCCCTGCTTGACTGCGAGGCGCTGATGGCCTGGCTCATCAATAAGACTCGCTGGGAGGCGGGTATCCAGTGCGTGTTGCCCGAACCTCGCCTGGCCCAGGTGGCCCGCCAGCATAGCATGGAGATGCGCGATCTACACTACTTCAGCCATGAGTCTCCGATCTCCGGCCGGCGTACTTCACTGGACCGCTTTGAAAATCTGTTTGGCTTCCGCCCTCGGCTCATCGCCGAGAATGTCGCCCGCCGCTGGGGTACGGGAGATTTCCTCACCCCGGAGAAAATGCGCGAAACGCACCGAAGCTTTCTCAGCAAGACAAGCCACCGGCGCAATGTGCTGCTGGCTTCGGTGGAGCGGCTGGGCGTGGGCATCGCGGTGGACGACGAGGGCAACTACTGGGTGACGGAGCTGCTGGCCAAGTACCAGGACGAATAGCTATGCAGGACAGAATTGCCCAAATACTGAGAAGCAGCGCCCGCGTCCACGATGAGACCGCCGCCACCCTCTGCGAGGAGATCGCCCGGGCCGCTCAGCTCATTATTGATTCGCTGCGAGGTGGTGGCAAATTGGCTCTGTGCGGTAACGGGGGCAGCGCCGCTGATGCCCAGCACATAGCCGGCGAGCTGATCAGCCGTTTTCAGAGGGAGCGGCGGCCTCTGCCCGCTATCGCGTTGACCACTGACACCTCTGTGTTGACCGCCATTGCCAACGATTACGGCTACTGCGACGTCTTTCGCAAGCAGGTAGAGGCGCTCCTGGTTGCCGGCGATGTGCTAATTGCTCTGACCACCAGCGGCAATTCCCCCAATTGTCTGGAGGCAGTTCGAGCAGCGCGAGAGCAGGGCGTCACTACGATTGCTCTGACCGGGGCTGGCGGTGGGGAAATCGCGCGGCAAGTTGACCTGGCTCTCATCGTTCCCCACGAACAGACCGCCCGCATCCAGGAGATCCACATCACCATCGCCCACGCCATCTGCGAGCTTATCGAAGAAGCCCTGTGTGGTGGCGAGCAGTAGCCGCCCAGCCTCCCGACAGGAACTTACCTCGTCTCACCGCAGCGGATGCTATTGACAGTCACGCTTCCCTTTGATACCCTTATAGCCTCCATAAGCCATTTGATGCACTGAAGCGACAAGGAGGGAACCGGGTGTCGGATAGGATTCGAGGCGAGGCGCTGTCTTTCGATGATGTGCTGCTGATTCCGGCCAGGGCGGCACTGCTGCCTGCTGAGGTTGATGTCAGCACCAGATTTTCCCGCAACATTCCCCTCAACATTCCTCTGGTCAGCGCGGCTATGGATATGGTCACCGAGGGGCGGCTGGCTATTGCGATGGCTCGCGAAGGTGGCATCGGCGTTATTCATAAGAATATGAGCATTGAGGCTCAGGCTGTCGAGGTGGATCAAGTCAAGCGCTCGGAGAGCGGGATGATAATTGATCCGGTCACGCTGGGACCCGACCAGACTGTCGGCCACGCTGAACAGTTGATGGGGCGCTACCACATTTCCGGGCTGCCCGTCACCAAGAAGGGCAAACTTGTGGGTATAGTCACCAACCGTGACCTGCGCTTTGAGACAGATATGAGCAAGCTGGTGCGTGTGGCAATGACCCATGAAAATCTGATAACCACTGGGGAAGGCACCACTCTGGAAGAGGCCAAGCGCATCCTCCACGAGCACCGCATCGAGAAGCTGCCTGTGGTTGATGAAGAGATGAACCTGCTGGGGCTTATTACCATCAAGGATATTGAGAAGGTCCAGCAGTTTCCCCACGCCTGCAAAGATGACCTGGGCCGACTACGGGTGGCGGCAGCCGTTGGTGTTGGGGATGATGTATGGGACAGAGCGGCGGCGCTTGTTGAGCAGGAGGTAGATGCACTGGTGGTGGACACGGCTCATGGTCATTCTGAACGGGTACTCCACACGGTAGAGAAGTTGAAAGAGAAGTGGCCTGAGAAAGATGTGGTTGCTGGCAACATCGGCACCGCTGAGGGCTGCCGCGATATGATTGCAGCGGGTGCTGACGGAGTGAAGGTGGGCATGGGGCCGGGTTCGATCTGCACGACACGAGTGGTAACTGGCGCCGGGGTCCCGCAGTTGACGGCTATAACGGAGGCATTCGGAGTCGCTGCAGAAGCTGATGCACCGCTGATTG